>CAIWGR010000458.1 GCA_903912275.1 uncultured delta proteobacterium | reverse complement strand
GCGCTCATGCTCGGCGTTTTCCTTCTCTTCGGGCTGGCGGGCACGGTGCACATCGGCGGGCTGCGCGACTGGGCCTCCCACATGTCGCCCGAGCAGCTGACCGCGGCCGGCACGCTGCTCACCGCCTCGACGCTGCTCCTCTTCATCGGCTGCACCGGCAAGTCGGCGCAGATCCCGCTCTATGTCTGGCTCCCCGACGCCATGGCCGGCCCGACGCCCGTTTCGGCGCTCATCCATGCCGCGACGATGGTCACGGCTGGCATCTACCTCATGGTGCGGCTCAACTTCCTCTTCATCCTGACGCCCTTCACGCTCAGCGTGGTGGCGATCATCGGCCTGCTCACGGCGCTCATGGCCGGCGCGATTGGCCTGGTGCAGAACGACATCAAGAAGGTGCTGGCCTACTCCACCATCTCGCAGCTGGGCTTCATGTTCCTGGCGGCCGGAGTGGCGGCGCCCGCAGCGGCGATGTTCCACCTTGTGACCCACGCCTTCTTCAAGGCGCTGCTTTTCCTTGGTTCGGGCTCGGTCATCCATGCCCTGTCGGGCGAGCAGGACATCCGCCGCATGGGCGGCCTGGGCAAGGTGCTGCCCTCCACGAGCAAGACCTTCCTGATTGGCTGCCTCGCCATTGCCGGCTTCCCGCTTACTGCCGGCTTCTTCTCCAAGGATGAGATCCTCTGGAGCGTGCTGAACAACCAGCAGGTGCTCGGCAGCCCCGGGCTCTCGGCGGTCCTCTTCCCGCTCGCCCTGTTCGCCGCCTTCCTGACCGCGCTTTACATGTTCCGCCTCTACTTCACGGTCTTTGCGGGCGAGCAGCGGCTCACCGACGAGGCGAAGTCGCACCTGCACGAGTCGCCCGCCATCATGACCGGGCCGCTCTGGGTGCTCGCCATCCTGAGCCTGGTCGCCGGCTTTGCCGGTCTGCCCCACTTCACGGCCATGCCCAACCTCTTCCATCACTTCATCGCGCCGGTCATCGCCCCCACCGAGGCGCTCGTGCGGAGCGTCTACGGGCCGGAGTCGGGCGCCATCTGGGGCTGCGTCGGCGCAGGCACCGCGGCCGGTCTGTCGGGCATGGCGCTTGCCTTTGTGCTCTGGGGCCGCGGCGGCGAGACGCCCGCCCGCCTCGCAGCGGCCTGGCCCCGCCTCCACGCGCTGGTGCTCAACAAGTTTTACATCGACGAGCTCTACGCCTTCACCTTTGGCAAGGCGCTGCGGGTCAAGTCGCGGGTCTATGACCTCTTTGTCGACAACCTCCTCATCGACACCGTCGCGGTGGGCGGCGCAGGCTGGCTCTCCACCTTCTCGGGGCAGCTCATCGGCCGGCTCCAGAACGGAAACCTGCAGCGCTACCTCACCATCGCCTTCATCGGGCTGGCCATCGTGCTCTTCCTCATTGCCCGCGGTGGGGTGACCCCATGAGTGCCTCCATGCCCTGGCTGACCCTCATCGTCCTTTCGCCGCTGGCCGGCGCGCTGCTGCTGGCCTTCGTGCCGAGCGAGCACAAGGAGGCCCATCGGATGGTGGGCGGCTTCTTTGCGCTGCTCTCGCTGCTCTTCTTCCTGCCCGTGGCGGCCGGCTTCGACCCTGCGCAGGCCGGCCTTCAGTTCACCTCCGCAGCCGAGAATGTGGCCTGGATTCCGGCGCTCGGCGCGCGGTATCACCTGGGCATCGATGGCCTGTCGCTCTGGCTCGTGGGCCTCACCACGGTGCTGGGCGTGGTCGCCGCGATGGCCGGCGTGAACTCCATCCAGACCGCCTCGCGCACCTATTACGCCGGCCTTCTCACGCTGCTCACTGCCGTGCTCGGCGCGCTCTGCTCGGTCGACCTGCTGCTCTTCGCCCTCTTCTGGGAGCTCATGCTGCTGCCGCTGGCGCTGCTGGTCGGCACCTGGGGTGACCGCCAGCGGGTGGCAGCGGCGACCAAGCTGTTTGTGGTCACGCTCGTCTGCTCCATGCCGATGATGGCGGCCATCTTCTACCTCTGGGTGAAGGGGGGCTCGACCTCCTTCGGCGTCGCCGACATCGCCGTGACGGCGCAGGGGCTCCCGGTTGGCGTACAGCAGGCGCTCTTCCTCGCCTTCTGCCTGGCCTTCTTTGTGAAGCTGCCCATCCCGCCGCTGCACACCTGGCTGCCCGAGGCCCACGCGCAGACCTCGACGGCCGGCTCCTTTGTGCTCGGTGCCATCGTCTTCCAGGCCGGCACCTATGGCCTCATTCGCTTCGCGATTCCGCTGTTCCCCGACGCGGTCTACTGGGCTGCGCCGGCCATCGGCATCCTGTCGGCCTTCGCCATTGTCTACGGCGCCCTCATCGCCGTCACCCAGCGCGACATGAAGAAGATGATCGCCTTCTCATCGGTGAGCCACCTTGGCTTCATCACGCTGGGCCTCTTCGCCATCAACCAGGTGGGTATGACGGGCGCGCTGGTGCAGAGCCTCGCCCACAGCGTGACCGCCGGCGCCCTCTTCCTGCTCGCCGGCGTGCTCATCGATCGATACGAGAGCCGCTCGGTGGACGACTACGGCGGCCTCGCGGCGAAGATGCCCGTCTTCGCGGTGCTCTTTGTCTTCCTCATCATGGCCTACGCCGGCGTTCCCGGCCTGATCGGCTTCGTGGGCGAGTTCCTCGTGCTGGCCGGTGCGGCCGGTTCGTGGGCCTTCTCGCTTACGCCGGGCAATGTGCACTTCGGCAGCCTGCCGACGGGCCCTGACACCGCCGCGCTGGTCATCGCCTTCGTCGCCGGCCTCCGGGTTGTTGTGGGCGCCATCTACCTGCTCGGCCTGACCAAGCGGCTGATGCTCGGCAGCGTCACCGGCAGCCGGTTCTCTAAGACAACCGACGTGACTTGGGCCGAGGCTGCACCGCTCCTCCCGCTGGTCTTCCTCTCGCTCTGGGTTGGTCTGCAGCCCGGCTTCTTTACCTCGCGCATGGATGCCAGCGTGAAGGGGCTCCTCTCCGGGCTCGTGGAGCATTCCACCCTCGCCAAGGAGACGGCCGCCAACATGGCAGCGCAGCAGGAGACGGTGGCCAACTGGAACCGTGACGGCCGCTCGCCCGAGGCCTGGCCGCTGCAGCGCAAGCAGGCCGCCGCCAACGGCGGGGCACCCGCGGAGGGCCACACCGCCCAACCGGGCGCGGCCCACGAAGGAGGTCACCCATGATTGGCTTTCAGAGCGCCGACCTCTTCGGTCTCCTCCCTGCGCTGCTCCTCGTTCTGACGGGCATGGCGGTGCTGCTGCTCGAGGTCTTCCAGCGCGCCTCGTTCCCCCGCACCCACCTCGCCTATGTGACCGCGCTCGCAGCGCTCCTCGCCGCCGCGGTGGCCTACCTCATCGCTCCGGCTGAGCCGCAGACGCTCTGGGGCGGCATGGTCCGCTTCGACGCCCTCGGCTGTGTCATTACCGCCTTCACCGCCGTGGCCTGCGCCATCACCGCGCTCGGCTCCACCCGCTACCTCGAGGAGCTCGAGATCGACCGGGGCGAGTACTACGCGCTGCTGCTCTTCGCGACCGCCGGCATGTCTGTGATGGTCTCGGCGAACGACTTCGTCGTGCTCTTCCTCGGCCTCGAGATGGGCGCCGTCGCCATGTATGCCCTCACCGCCTACCAGCGCCGCTCCAACCTCTCCTCCGAAGCCGGCTTCAAGTACTTCCTGCTCGGCGCGCTCGGCAGCGCCCTGCTCGTCTATGGCGTCGCCTTCCTCACCGGCCTGACGGGCAGCACGGGCTACGACCAGATCGGCGCCGCCCTCCGCGCCCCCGACGCCGCGCGCCACTTCGCCAACCCCACTGGCGTGGTCCCCTTCCTGCCGCTCCCGCTCGTGGGCATGGCCCTCGTCTTCGTCGCCTTCCTCATCAAGATGGCGGCGGCTCCCTTCCACATGTGGGCGCCCGACGCCTACTCGGGCGCGCCGACACCGACCACCGGCTTCCTCTCGGGCGCCGGCAAGATCGCAGGCGTTGCGGCCCTCTTCCGCCTCTTCGCCGGCCCCTTCGCCACGCCTGAGCTCTCAGGCGGCCTCGCCGGTTGGACCACGCTCGCCTTCTTGGCGGCGGTGGCCTCCATCGTGGTCGGCAACCTGGTCGCGCTCACGCAGAAGCGGGTGCGCCGCATGCTTGCCTGGTCGTCGGTCGCACATGCCGGCTACCTGCTCCTCGCCCTCTGCGCGCTCGGCGTGAAGGAGGCCGCGGCCGGCTCCATCCGTGCGGTCATCCTCTACGGTGCAGCCTACGCCATCGCCAACGCCGGCGCCTTCATCGTGCTGGCCGCCTTCGGCCGCGACAAGGCCGAGGTGGATACGCTCGACGAGCTCTCCGGCCTGGGCCGCAAGCACCCCGCGATGGGGCTCGCGCTGAGCCTTTTCCTCATCTCTGCTGCTGGCCTTCCGCCCGCAGCTGGCTTCGTCGCCAAGCTCACGCTCTTCTCCACCGCCTTCGCCGCCGGCGAGGGTGCCGCCACGCCGGCCTACTGTGCCGAGATGCTGCAGTGGCTCGCGGTCGGCGGCCTGGTCCTCAGCGTCGCGGGCGGTCTCGCCTACCTGCGGGTCATTGCCCACCTCTACGGCCGCGACGCCCATGTCCGCGTCGACTACCGGCCCCACCCCGCCACCACGCTCGGCGTGGCGATCGCTGCGGTGCTGACGCTCTGGATGGGGCTCATGCCCGGCCGCGTGCTTGTCTGGGGCGACAATGTCGCCAGGCAGCTCCTTCCCGCGCCCGCTGTGGCCGCGCCGTCTGAGCCTGCCGCGCCGTCCGACGCTGCACCTTCCGAAGCGCCAAAGGCCATCGAGGTCGTGCCGCTTCCGAACGCCGAGCTGCCTCGGTAGCGAGCGGTCGTCGGCGCCTTAGCGCCCCGTCTGCGTGACCGTTGCCGCTGCCGCGATGTTGAGCAGCAGCGCCTGGGCGAGCCGCGCGTCGGAGAGCGCTGCTGGGTCGAGGTCGTCGAAGAAGGCGGCGAGCTGCCGCGTGACGACGACCGTCTCGTTGCCGCCAGCCGCGGTGCTGATCGGTCGCACCAGGTCGATGTAGCTACCTGTGTTGAGCTCGGTGTGGATGGCGAGCTGCTGCTGCCCGTCGGTGGTGGGGGAGGACCACCAGCCGTCGAGATGGAGGGTCACGCGATCCATCGGAACCGTGGCGGCGCTGGCGTCAAGGTTGGTGTCGGCCCGCGCCACAAGGTAGTGGATGCTGCAGTAGGAGGCGTCGTCGGGGAGCAGGAGTTCGCGCTCGAAGCCGGCGGTGAGCGGCATGAGCGGCTCGACCTCGCCGTAGACGAAGCTCTGGTCGTTGAGGCCGCTGTGGCCAGCCCAGGCGAGCGGCACGGGGCGGAGCCAGTCGAGGATCCGCGAAGCCGTGCTCGTCGTGGTCTCGCAGGGCCGGAGCTGCAGGCCGTAGGTGACGAGATAGCCGCGGGTCACATGGAAGGTCACACCGCGCCCGTTGGTGACCTCCCAGCCGTCACCTGTGGTGGCGACGCCGGTGGTGTCCCAGTCGACCTTCCAGCGGAGCGAGAGGTCGCTCTCGGGCTGGAGGTCGGGGTCGCTATCGCAGCCTGCGAGCAGCGCGAGGCTGAGCCAGGCAGCTGCCTTCATCGGGCGGGGACGCAGAGGCCGGCGGCAGAGCAGGTGAAGGTGCGGCCGGTGACAACCGGGCAGTCGGCCGCGGTGTTGCAGGTGGGGATGCAGGCCTGGCCCATGGGGGTGGTGGCGCATTCACAGCCCAGCGTGCCCGTGCAGGCGCCGGCCACCTCGCAGTCAGCCTGCGCGGTGCAGGGTGTGGGGGCGCCCGTTCCGCCGCCGGTTCCACCACCGCCGCCGTTCACGACGCTCGGGCCGGGTACGCCGTGGTAGCAGCCGATCGTGTAGGGGAAGTTGGCCGTCGCATAGTAGGCGTAGCTGCCGTCGGGGCCGATGCGGCCGTTGCACTGGTCGAGCTTGGTGGGGTCGCTGTTGGGCGTGAAGGTGTGGTTGTCCCAGGCGAGCACCGAGGGGTCCCCCGTCGTCTCCCAGCTGCTCGAGAAGGTCGCAACCTGGGTGCAGGCCGCGTCGAGGCAGCCGTTGGGGCCGTAGATGGGGAAGCCGTCGAGGGCGAAGCCGATGATGGGCGAGGGCACGCCGTCGAGGGCGGCCTGGGCGAGACACTCCTGCACGAGCGCGTGGTAGTGGTAGTCGCCCTGGGGGCCGGTGTGGCCGTTACAGAAGTCGACAATCGCGTTGTAGACGGGGTCGCCATAGTTGCCGGGCGTTGCCGCCTCGTTGGCGCCGTAGATGGGGATGCCGTTGATGGCGACGGCCACCACGCCGAGCAGCGGGATGGTGGTGAGGGTGTCGGAGAACTCGGGGACCAGCGGCACCTGCCAGGCGTTGGTCTGGGCCCGAAGCGCGTTGGGCGTCATGGGGACGAACTGGTAGCCGATGATGCCGTTCGACTCGATGTTGAGGTAGTCGGCGTCGCAGTAGGCGCGGAGCATCGGGTCGGGGTAGGCGCTGTTCTCGGGCGCCGGGTCGGACTGCACAAAGAGCTCGTCCGGGCAGTTGTCGGTGCTCGTGTCCGCGCCCGTGTCGGCGGTGGTGTCGGCCGCTGGGTCCGTGTCGGCGGTGGTATCCGTCGAGGGCTCTGTGTCGGTCGTGGCATCCGCCGAGCCGCCGGCATCGGACGCTGTGTCGGTGGTGGCGTCTGCCTCTGCGCCCGTGTCGGTCACGCCGCTGTCTTCGGTGCCCGATCCCGCGCCAGTGTCTGCACCGGAGCCCGTCGCGGTGTCTGCGCCGTTGTCACCGGTGGCGCCACGCGAGGTGGTGTCGCTCGAGCAGGCGGCGAGAATCAGAAGGGGCAGCAGCGTGAGGCGGTTCGTCATGGCATGGGTCCTGGTGCATGGGCCGATCGTGGCGCAGTGTTCCCGAGACACTGCAAGCATCTGTTCGGTTTACACCACCCCTACTTGTGCATCACGAAGCGATGATTTTGCAGGACGGCTATCCGTCTTCGCCGACCACGCCATCTTCGCCGACCACCGCACGGGTGCCGAGCGCGCCGTCGTTGCCGACCAGCCCATCTTCGCCGACCACCGAGCGGGCGCCGCCGAGCAGCGAGGGAAGCCGCGTCGGCGCGAGATCGAAGGTCACGCTGTTGATGACACCCTGGCGGAGCAGGTTGTCGCGGACCACGACGCGGGGCTCGAGCTTGGGCGCGAAGTCGGCCACGCCACCCACCTCTGCGCCCGCCGCGACGCCGAAGCCGCTCCAGGTGCAGCGACGGCCCTCGTCTGTGGCCTCGCAGCTCCAGCCGGTGCCGCCAGCGGCGGTCGGGTTGTCGAGCGACTGGCCATCGAAGTCGCTGGCGTTTTCGGTGCAGGTGCGGCTACCCGCGCTGGTGGTGCAGCTCCAGTCGTAGGAGGCGCCTGCCGGTGGCGTCCAACCTGGCGTTGCGCCCGCTGCGGCGAGGCCCGCGGAGGCCACGAGCCGGTTGGCGTCGATCACCTGTGTAAGGGCGCCGCCGCAGAAGTCGGCGATGCCTGTGGCGCTGTTGGTCGTGCGCTGCGGCGTTGCAGTCAGGAGCGCCGCCTCGGTCGTCGTGCAGGTGGTGCCCTCTGCGCCGTCTGTGCAGCTCCAGCCCGCCTCGACGAGCGGACCGCTGGTGCGGAGGCACTGCTGCTCGCCCTCCGTCGTCTCGCTGCAGCTCCAGTTGGCCAGCGTCTCACCCTGGCCGCAGATGAAGAGCGAGTCGCTGCCCAAAGCTTCGAGCGAGCTGTTGGCATTCTCTGCCGCGATCCCCGCGCGACCGTTGCCGAGGAAGACCGAGCCGGCCGTCGTGAGCTGGTTGCCGATACCGCCTGCGCCTCCGAGCTGGATGGCGTCGCCGACCACACCGGAGCCGCCGAGTCCGCCGAAGACGGGTGCGGTGCGGGTGCCGGCGATGAGGCCATTCTGGAAGACGAGTCCGCCGCCGTCGAGCACCTGGATGCCTGCGCCGCGGTTGCCCATGATGACCGCTTGATCGAGCAGCAGCTCCGGGTCGGTGCTGTCTGTGGCGAGGCTATCTTGCACCCAGATGCCGCGGCTGTCGTTGCCGACGATGCGGGCGCCGAGGTGCTGCGACCGGGAGGCCGACTGGAAGAGGCCGATGCCCTTGATGGAGGCGATCTCGAGGTCGGTCGTGTCGAGGCTGCTGCTCTCGGTGGCGATGACGCCGAAGCCGGTGACGAAGGCGCCGCTGTTGGAGGCGGAGCGACCGTTCGCGACGGTCACGCCCTGCCAGCTGTGGGCCGACCGCGAGAGGTAGATGCCGGTGCCGGCGCATCCTTCGACGCGGCCGCGGGTCCAGTTGGTGATGCTGTCGATGAAGGTGGCACCGAAGCCGGCGACGTTGCGCACGGTGAGGTCGGTGACGGTCGCGTTGGTGCGGACGATGCCGTCGCCCGCCGCGACGATGAGGCCGGCGATGGATACCTCGTTGGCGCTCACGGGGGTGGACTGGGCGGCCAGCTCCGCGAAGGAGGCGTCGGTGAGCTGGCCGTCGATGGTGACCCGCTCGACGGTGAGGTTGGCGACGCCCTGAACGATGATGCCGGCGCCTGTGGGGGCGCCGACGGTGAGGTCGCGGAGCTCGAGGGTGTCGCCGCCGACGGCGGTGAGGGCCGCGACGGCCTTGTCGGTGACGGCCGGCGTGAGGAGGGTGAGACCCTCGATGCGGGTGGGCTGGGTGGCGGTTCCGCCGGCAACGAGGAGCGCGGCACCGCCCTCTGCGACGAGGATGGTGGAGTTACCACGCAGGGTGACGCCGGCCGGCACGGAGAAGGTGCCGGAGAAGGTGCCGGCAGGGAGCGTGAGGGTGTCGCCAGGCTGGAGCGTGGAGAGCTCCGAGACGAGCTGCTCGCTCGTCAGTGACCCTGCAGGATCAACGACACACCCCGACGTCGCGAGGAGCGCGAGGAGGGAGAATCGGACGAGCATCGAACGGCTGGCGACGAGAGACATCGGCGGGGCTCCGCAGGGAAGATGGCGTCAACGATAACAGAGACTTGGGCAGTTGGCGACAAAATATAGTGCAAAATACGACACCTTTGGCGCGAGCCAGCAGCGGAGAAACGGCCCGGTTCGCGGCCCGGTTAGCGGCCCGTCACCGCACGCCAGAGGCGGGGCGATTCGTTGGCGTCGGCGCGCCGGATGGCAGCCGCCTCGGACTGTGTGAGCCAGATGCGCCAGCTGGTTGCCTCGCTCGCCTGACGAGTCTCATCGCGGAGGCGGACCCAGCTGTTGGCGGGCGCACCGGCGGTCCAGCCGACGGCGACATGGGTGGTGGCGACCT
>CAIWGR010000457.1 GCA_903912275.1 uncultured delta proteobacterium | reverse complement strand
TCCGTCTCGCCTTCGGCCTCCTCTCCCTGCTCCTGCTCCTGCCGGTCGCACTCGTCGGTGCAGCCTTCGCCTGGCTCCCCTACCGCGCCGTCGGCCCGATCGCGGTGCGCATCGCGGGCAGCGAGACCGACATCTTCGGCACCGCGAAGGTGCTGCTCGGACTGATGGTGCTCACCGTCACCTACCTCGCGTGGGCCATCGCTGCGGCCTTTGCCTTCGGACCGCTCGCTGGCCTCGCGACGCTCGTCATCGCACCGCTCACCGGCCTCGCGGCGCTCCGATTCGACGAGCGCTGGCAGCGTCGCAAAGAGGCGCTCCGAGGCGTCTGGGTCGCCTCGCAGAGCAGGCGTGCTGCGGCCCTGGCCCAGGCCCGTCGCGACCTCTGCGCAGAGGTCGAGGCTGCGCTCCGCGAGGCATGACGGAGCTGGAGACGGGCTTTGGCCTGTCCGAGCCTCCGAATGCCCTTGCACTACTTGATTTTGCGCCCTCCGATGACAAAGGGAGGAGCCCCATTACATTCGGCCCTTCATGCTTGATCGCCTCTCCGGCGCATATGTCCTCCTGCAGGTCTCGGAGGACGAGCAGATCATCAACGAACTGCGCGGTACCGTTGTCGGCGTAACCACCGCCATCATCGCCGGTCTGTCAGCCGTCATCTCGGTGCTCTTCTTCGCGCACGCCTTTGGCTGGGTTGAGTTCGCCACCTTCGAGTCGGTCTCCACCAGGGTCCAGCTCAACACCTCCATCGGCCTCGCGGTCTTCGCGGTTACAACGGCCTCCGCCAGCTTCTTCCAGCGAGGCGCCGCGTCGCTCAACGTGGCCCGCTTCCTCACGCTCCTGCTTTCGCTGGTGGTGGTGAACTACCTGCCGGCCGCGATCCTCAACTACGCCTTCCCCCAGCTGCTCTGGCTCCCCATCCTCTTCGCGGCCGCAACCGTCAGTGGCAGATGGGCTGCGGCAACGGCGGTCATTACCTTTGCGGGCGTCGCCTACCGATTCCCCGAGGCACCGGTCTTTCGCAATCCTGCGTCGCTCTGCGTTACCGTGGGCGTGCTGTCCCTGGTTCTCGCGCTCCGCTGGCTCTTCGATGCAGGCCTCCGCGCGGCGGCCAAGTCGCACCAGCGCGTGCTCACGACCCTCCGCGTTGACGCCCTGACCGGGCTTCCGAACCGCACCCGCCTGATGGAGCTCCTCAACGAACAGGGAGCGGTCGGCGGCTACGCCGGCAATGCCATCGCCCGCTTCGACATCGATGGTTTCGGCGCCATCTGTGATGCCGTGGGTGCCACCGCTGCCGATGAACTGCTCGTCGACATTGCCAACGAACTCCGCTCCTCCTTCGGACCGTCGCTTCGCGCTGCCCGGATTGGTGCCGATGACTTTGCGCTCATCCTCCCCGCGGCCTCGGGCATCGGCGAGGCCGAGCTCCGTACCGAAGAGCTCCTCGTACGGCTCGGAAAGCCCCGCGCCTTCGGCGGTCGCAACCTGCGCCTCACCCTCAAGGCCGGCGTGGCGATGGGAAGCGATGCACTGTTCGAGAGCGCTGAAGCCATCCTCCAGCGTGCAGACCTCGCCCTCACCGAGGCAAAGCGGAGCGGCCAGCGCATCGTGGTGAGTCTGCCGACCACAAACGCCGATGCACCCACCCGCCGCGCCTTCGAAATTGCGCAGACCATCTTCGGCGCCGCCGAGCGGGGCGAGATGTTTGTCGCCTACCAGCCCATCGTCGAACTCGCCTCTGGCCGCCACATCAAGGCCGAGGCGCTCGTCCGGTGGAACCATCCCGAGTTCGGCAGCGTCAGCCCTGCCGAGTTCATCGCCATCTCCGAGCAGGTGGGCGCCATTCACGAGATTGGCGACTGGGTCGCGCTCGAGGCAGCCCGCTTCGCCGCCCACATTCGCTCCAACCTTGAACCCGCCTTCCAGATGAGCATCAACCGCTCTCCTGTGCAGTTCCGAGCCGACGGCGACACGGAGCCGAAGTGCGTCGCCCAGTTCCGGGCTCTGGGCTTAGAGAAGGGGGCAATCATCATCGAAATCACCGAGGGCGTCCTCCTCGGCG
>CAIWGR010000456.1 GCA_903912275.1 uncultured delta proteobacterium | reverse complement strand
GTTGCTCTTGCTGAGCGGCGCGGCCGCTTCGCTGCTGGCGCATCCGTCCGACCGGCGTGAGCCTACGGGCGAGGCTGCGGCGCGCGGTCTGGTCGCGTCGCTGCTCGGTTTCGCCGCCTTGACCACCGCGCGGCTCTCCGTGGGGCTCGCGCTCCCGGACATGGTAGGGATGAGCGGTGCGCTGCTGGTCGCCGCGCTCCTCTTCGGCGCGTCGCTCATCGGGCAGAGCGGTTCGGTGCGGTTTGCGTCGCGCCTGCTGCTGGCGCTCCTGTTCCTCTTTCCTTGGCTCCTGTGGAGCTCGCTCGGAGCCCTGCCATGAAGCCCAAAGTCTGTACCTTCGTGAAGAGCGGCACCAAGCCCGACCACTTCCCGCCGGCCGACCTGCCCGAAGTGGCCTTTGCAGGCCGGAGCAATGTGGGCAAATCGAGCCTGCTCAACAGCGCGATGTACCGCAAAGACCTAGTGAAGGTGAGCCAGACGCCAGGTCGTACCCGCCTGCTGAGCTGGTTCGACGTCGACGCTCGCCTCCGGCTCTGCGACCTGCCGGGCTACGGCTATGCGAAGGTGGGCGGCGGCGAGCAGCTGGCCTGGCAGTCGATGATCGAGACCTACCTGCAGAAAAGGGAGGTGCTGCGCGCGCTGGCGATTCTCGTCGATGTGCGGCGCGGCTTCGAGGAGGAGGAGCTGCTGCTGCTCCGGACCTGCCACCAGTGGAAGCTGCAGCCCATCCTGATTGTCACCAAGTGCGACCAGCTCAAGTCGAACGCGCTCTTCAACCAGAAGGTCGCCATCGCCAAGCAGATGGGGGGCGACATCAAGCGTGACTTCATCTGGTACTCTTCGAAGGAGCATGACGGCCGCGACGAGCTCTGGAAGCGCATCGCGGGCCTGACCGGGTTGTCGGATGCCGCCGTCGGTTGAGTTCCGGAGCGCACGACCGGAGGAGATTGCCGCGGTCGTGATGCCGATCGAGCGGGCCGGGCAGCCCCATCCATGGAGCGAGGCGATGTTCCTGCAGGAGTTGTCCAACGACTTCTCGGAGCTGGAGCTGCTCGTGGTCGACGGCGAGGCCGTTGGGTTTGTGGTCTACTGGCTGGTGGCCGACGAGGTGCATCTGCTCAACGTGGTGGTCGCCGAGGCGTCGCGCTCTTGTGGCTACGGCGCGCTGCTGGTCGGGCGGGTGGTCGCGGTGGCCGAAGAGATGGGGTCGGAGCAGGTCTGCCTGGAGGTGCGGGTAGGGAACGGCTCGGCCATCCGGCTCTACGAGCGGCTCGGCTTTCGGGTCATGGGGCGCCGTCCGAAGTACTACGCCGACAACGGCGAAGACGCGCTGCTGATGGGCCTCGTGGTGACGATGCCGTAGCCTGCGGTGGCGTTGCTGCGATGGGCTTTTCGCTTGATGCGGAGCGCAGGCGGGGGTAAGGCCACGCCATCATCCATCGAGGTCATCATGCGTCTGTACAGCGGCCAGTTTAATCTCATCGCCAACGACATCATTAAGGCCCTGCTGGAGGCCGATCTGCTGGAGCTCGACAATGGGAAGCGGCAGGAGGCCGAACTCGATATCGTCGGCGTGCTCCGCGAGTATGTCCGGACCGACCGCGAGATTTCTACGAAGGCGCGCGACCTGACGCTCAACGACGGCAAGCAGGCCGAGATGCAGATGAAGCGTCGGCTGGCCAAGGAGAAGGGCTTCAAGCTGGGCGACGAGGGCATCGACTACCTCGTGTCGCAGATCATCGAGACCTTCATGCAGTCTGACCATGTGGAGGAGATTTTCGGCAGCGACCGCGACCTCCGCGCCCGGATCAACCCCATCATCAAGCGCTACACCGCGAGCCGTGATGACGAGGTAGACAAGGAGGTCCGGAGCAAGATCAAGAACCTGGAAGAGGGTTCGTCTGCCTGGAACATCGAGTATGAGCGGGCCATGGAGCGGGTGCAGAAGAACAAGGGTCTGACCTAGTTCCGAGGCTGCTTCAACGCCGCTTCCTGCTGCTTCGAACGAGCGGGCGCCAGTGGTTGTATCGCTGCTCAGGGGTAGCATCGACGGCAGGCCCGGGCTTGCTGGTGATTGCTGCGAGCTGCGTGCTTGCTGCGAAGGAGAGACCCTCCACCCGGCTCTTGCAGGCCTCCAAGAGGGCCTTGCGGTCCCACTCCCCCTTCTTGTTCTTCACGCGGAGATGGGCCTCACGGAAAGCCGCCGCCACGCGGGTTGCGCGGTCTTCTCCGTGGTGTTCGCGCCACCAGTCCTGCCAGTGGGAGACCAGCTGCTCGCGTTGGGCCGATGAGGTGGCGCCTGCGGGGTCGAGTGGGTGCGGTTGCGCTGTGATGTGCGAGATGCGGCGGCCCGCTTCACGCCTCACCTGCGCGTCGCTGTCGCCGAGCGAGGCGATGTAGCCGGGCATCAGCGTGGTATCGAGCGAGCCCCGCTTGGAGCGTGCGATGGCGAGTCGAACCGGGGTGTGGTCTGCGAGCGCGGGGCCGGGCTCGAGCAGCATCGCACGGGTGGCCTGCGTCGCCACCTCTTCGGAGCTCGCGATGACGATTCGGAAGGCCCGCGTCCGAACCATCGGGTCGGGGTCGGATGCGGCAAGGGCGACAAGGGGGGCCACGCCACGGTGGACGCCGAGCTCCTCTGCGAGCGCGAGCAGTTCGCCGCGCGCTGAGGCGTTGGCGTGCGGCACCATGGCCAAGAGTTGCCCGTCGAGGCTCTCGGGCTGAAGGCGATGCAGGAAGCGGGCCGACTGGAGCGCGACAGCGTCGTCGTCGCTTGCGGTTCCGCGCAGCAGTTCGAGGGCGCGGGCTGCAACCTCGCGGTCGAAGGAGGGGACGCCGTCGCGGCGCGGCCCTGTATTACGACAGCCCTCGAGCCGGTCGTCGAGTGTGCAGAAGATGCGGATGTGAAAGTGGTCGTCGTGGGGCGCCGAGTCCCCCGGCTGGTGCATGATGGTGGCGGCCTTGTCGATGAGGGCCTGTGGTTCGCCGACCTTGGCCGCCTGCGCGAGCAGCATGCGTTCGAGCGGCGCATAGACGAAGATCCACTGCACCTTGGCGGTCTCAGAGGTGAGCAGCGCTCGGACGACGGCCCAGTTTCGCTCGGTGTCGAAGGTTGCGCCGGGAATCTCTGCGACCGCCCCGCTGCGGCGGATGTGAACGAGGTTCTCGAGCGGGTGGTCGGCCCCCTCTTTGTCGCGGAGAAAGAAGCCGATGTCGACATCGCGACCGGAGTTGTGCGAGCGGCTCCAGCTGATGTGGCCGCCGTCGAAGACACTGAGGTTGCCGACAGCGAGGCGCGAGGCGGGGAAGGCCGTGGCTACCTGCTCTGCGGTGGTGAGTAGGAGTTCGACCAGTTCGTCGGTGCCGTAGTGGGTCGGTCGACCGAGGTGGGCGGGCAGGATGTAGTGAAACTCGCCGGCGTCGGGCACCATGGCGGGGTCGATGAGTCCGCCATGGGAGGTGTTGCCGAGTGCGATGGAGCCAGCGGAGCGCCGCGCGGGGTCGACAATCTGGCGGAAGGTGAGGGGAGAGTCGATTGCTGGCCGTTCGTCGGGCGGCGGCGGTGCATCGGTACTGTCGTCGAGTTGCTCCTCGTCCGCGAGGTCGGCATCGGACGCGGGCTCGGCAGCGTGTGCGGGCGCAGCAAGGAGCCATGCGACAAGGGCGATGCGAAAACGATGGTGCATCCCTGCTTCTTACGGCGCTGACTCACGGCGCCGCAAGTTTCGGCGGTGGCGACCCGCACGCTTTTTGTTTCCCATGCGCGGCGGGTCGTCCTAGAGGGTTTTGGATGCAACCGTCGTCGACCAGACCCCTCATGCGCGTGGAGAGCGCGGTGGTGCTCGCAGTAGCGACCGCCGTGCTGTCGATGCTGCTGGCCTGGGTGGGTCGGCCGGTGGCGCTGGGCGGGTTGACGGTGGACGAACACCTCCGGGTTACCTCGCGGGATGGGC
>CAIWGR010000455.1 GCA_903912275.1 uncultured delta proteobacterium | reverse complement strand
CCAGCGCCGCCTGGATCCTCGGACCGGAGAGCCGGCAGTCTCGGCCCACCGCAAAGGTGGTCGCACCCGTCGCCACAGCCTCGCTGCCGAGCGCGCGACCCAGGTCAAAAACAACATCGTCTGTGAGGTCGCGGTCGGCCACGCCGCGGATGTCGTAGGCCCGGAAAATCTCGGCGTTCACGCTCATGGCTCTCTCCTCTGCGCTAAATGATCTTGCCTTCGCGGTGGCGCAGCGACTCAACGATCGCACGCACCTCCTGCACCCGGTCGCGCGGCGCAACCAGCAGCGCATCCTCGGTATCAACCACAACGATGTTCCGCAGACCCACCGCAGCAAGCACCCGCTTGTCATGGCCCATCAGGATGGAGTCGGTGCAATCGATTGCCACCACATCGCCCATCGTCACGTTGCCCGCCTCGTCGGTCTCGGCCACATCGGGCAGCGCGTCCCAGGCGCCCACATCGCTCCAACCGAAGTTGGCCGACAGCACCCGCACCTCGCGTGCCCGCTCCATGATGCCGTAGTCGATGGAGATCGACTCCACCCGCTCAAAGATGGCCGCAAGCTCCGCCTGATCGCCGCCGCGCCGGAACAGCTCCGCCATCTCCTCGAGCTGGCCGGCCAGCGTCGGGAGCTGGCGCCGCATCTCGTCCAGAATCGTCTGCACCGTGAAGAAGAAGATGCCGGCGTTCCAGAGGTAGTTTCCATCCGCTAGGTAGCGCATGGCCGTCTCACGGTTCGGCTTCTCGACGAACTTGTCGACGCTCGCCACGCCCTCGGCATCGAAGGCGCCGTGGTGGATGTAGCCGAAGCCGGTTTCGGGCTTCGTGGGCTCGATGCCCAGCGTCACGATCGCCCCCTTCTTCGCCTCCTCAGCAGCCTGCGAGACGAGGCGCCGGAAGGTTGCCGTGTCGCGGATGTAGTGGTCGGCAGGAAAGACCGCGAGCACCTCGTCGGTCCGCCCCAGCTTCTCGCGCACAAAAACGGCGGCCATCCCGATGCAGGGCGCCGTGTTCCGGCCCTCCGGCTCTCGAAGGATGTTGGCGATGGGGAGCCCTGCGACGGCCTCTGCGATGGCGTCGCCCAGGTTCTCCGAGGTCACGACCACCATCTCATCCTTCGAGACCAGCCCCTCAAAGCGGTCCACCGTCTCGGTGACCATGGGCTTGTCGCCAAAGAGGCAGAGCAGCTGTTTGGGACGGTGGCGGCGGCTCAGCGGCCAGAAACGGGTACCGGCTCCGCCGGCCATGATGACTGCATGCATGGAGAACTTCGAACCAAAAAAGGGCCCAGGGGGCCGAACCTAGAATCTCACCTAGCGGCTTGCCAGATACATCGCGAGCGAAGCACCGCCAAGCGCCCAGCAGTACCAGGCGAACCGGTGGAACTGTGCGGCACGCAGCACCCGCGTCAGCAGATGAATCGCGCCGAGCCCCACCACCAGCGCTACCGCCACGCCGGCTAGCACCGGCGCGTTCAGCGCACCGCGATCTGCCGGCGATGCCGAGGCAAACTCCACCACCACCGCACCCAGAATGGCAGGGATCGACATCAGGAAGGAGACCCGCGCGGCGTCTTCACGCTTCACGCCGAGCCAGAGCGAAGAGACGATTGTCAGGCAGCTCCGCGAGATGCCGGGCAGCACAGCGATCCCCTGCGCAATGCCGATGAGCGCCGCGCGCGGGAGCGTCACGCCACGATAGTCCACCCCCGCAAGCCCCACGCCAAGCGCAGGCTGCCTCTCGCGCTCCTTGGCGAAGAAGCTCGACCAGAGCACAACGCCGTTCACCATCAGCAGCGCCGAGACACCCCACATCGGGATGGCCTCCGACGAGACAACCTTCTTCAGCAGCAGCCCGATGATGCCGGTCGGCACCGTGGCCACCACCGTCACCAGCGCCAGCCGCGCACCCTCGCGGTCGTTCACCGCAGCCCAGCCGCGGCCCGGAAACTCGGTCACCGCGGGCACCAAGTCGCGAAGAATGACCCCAATCTCTTCACGATAGAAGAGGAAGACCGCAACCAGCGTGCCCAGATGCAGCATCAGGTCGAACAGCAGCGACCCGTCACCAGCCACGCCCAGCAGGTCGTGCGCCAAACGCAGGTGGCCATCGGAGCTGATGGGCAGGAACTCGGTCACGCCCTGCACCACACCCAGCGTGATACCGTCGAAGAGTGTCATGGCAGTGATCATCGTCAGGGCTCCTGTCCGGCGGTCGGCTCAGCAATCCAGGCCTGCATCTCCTGCCGCACCTTCTCCCAGCCCGGCGTCAGACGAATCTCGAGGAACTGCTTGTAGATGGCCGCCCAGGTCGCATCGAGCTCCTCGATGAGCATCATCCGCTCCGAGAGGCGGCTCTCCTCTTCACGGGTCGTCAGTGCGGGGAGCTTGACCCCCGACTTGGTGAAGCTCTGCGCCGTAAAGGTGAAGACCCACTCGCGGTCGCCCTTCACCAACATCAGCTTGGCCCGGCTCACCCGCTTGCCGAACTGCAGCGCCATGTAGGCCTCCGGCGACTGCGACGGCGCGCCACCCTTGAGCTTGCTCTGCTCCGTCTCCGCCAGCGAGGCCTCGAGCACCATCGCATCATCAAAAGTCACCTCCACGGGCGACTGGTCGATGAAGAAGCGGGCGCCGCCACGGTCGGTCTTGAACCAGAGCCACATCAGCAGCTCCGACGATAGAAACTCTTTGCCTGTTACGGTATCAATCATGGACGTCACCTACCCTTGCTGCGTCAGAAAGCGCGCCGGCTGGGCGTCGGCCATCATGCCCACCACACTCTCCTCCAGCCCGCACTGCAGCGCCGCCACATAGGGTGTATCGGGGATGGCACGCAGGTCGAAGGTCTTGGTGAAGAGCTCTGCGAACCGCTCGTTGGCCCGCGACGACTGCGACCAGAGCCGGAGACGGTTGTCTTCGAGGTTCCAGACCATGTCGACCACGCTCGCCGAGGCCAGCGCCCGGTGACGGAGCTCGCGGAGCACCTCGGCACGGAGGGAATCCTTCTCGCTGCGGAAGAGCTTGGCACGGCTCTGCTCGGTCAGCAGCGCCCGCTCGCGGCGCGCCACATGAGCCTTGAGCAGCGTCGCGGGGATGGCCCACTTGTCTGCCCGGATGCTCAGGCAGAGGTAGCCATCGCGGAAGATGCCGGAGAAGTTGGGCGCCTCGGCGAGCAGGTCGTCCACGTCGCACCAGCCCACGCTGGTCTCCTCCTCGGCGTCGGGCAGCAGCGGCCGGAACCAGTACTTGGTCACAGCCTCAAAGGCCGCATCCACGCCAACGGTCTCGATGGAGCCCTGCACATGATAGGTGGTGTAACTGACACTTCCCGAAATGACGCCCACGGAGCCTCCTCCTGCCCGACAGGGCAGATGCGGCCGACTAGGTAGCACCCACGGGCAAAAGGGCAAACGAACGGCGCCGCCCTACTCCCGCGGCAGCACCACGAGCCGCAGACCCGTCGAGTCCGACCGCTGCGTCTGGCTCAGCGAGTTGCCCCGGTTCCCCACCCGCGCGATCATCGGGAAGGAGTTCCAGGCACCGCCTCGCCGCACCCGAATCGCGCCCTGCAGCGGACCCGTCGGGTCGACCTGCTCCGCCGCCTCGTAGGGCCCGTAACGGTCGCTGGTCCACTCCCAGACATTGCCGAGCATGTCGTAGAGACCCCAGGCGTTGGGTTGCAGCGCGCCGGTTGGGTGCGGCACCTCCCGCGCGTTCCCCTTGTGCCAGGCCACCTCCGGCAGCGCGACCACCTTCGTCCGGTCGTCGCCCGCTCGCCCTGCATACTCCCACTCAGCCTCCGTCGGCAGCCGGTAGCCGCCGCAGGTGAGGCCGAGCAGACGGTCGCCCTCGTAACAGAGCGGCCGGCCCTCCGCGCTGCTGCGCGCGTTCGCTAAGAGGACCGCGTCGCGCCAGGTGACGCTGTCGACGGGGCAGCTTTCGCCGCAGCCCGAGTGCACCGATGGGTTGCTCCCCATCAGCGATGCCCACGCGCGCTGGTCGGTCTCGCGCTGCTGCATGCAGAGGTCGCGCGTGAGCACCACCGTGTGGACCGGTGACTCGTCCTTGTAGCCCGACTTTTCCCAGGCCTCGCGACCCATGCGGAAGCTCCCCGCGGGGATGCGGACAAAGCCCTCCGGGCAGCCGCGGTGGTCGAACTTCGCGTCGGCCGATTCGGGCACAGGCAGGGGCGCAGGGGCAACCGGCGGCGCCTCGTCTCGGTCGCCCAGACCGGCCCAGACAGCCCAGCCAGCTCCGCCTAGAAGCAGCAGTGAGAGCCCTGCGACCCGCGAGCGCGACAGAGGCGACCTTCTTGCAGCGGGTTCCAGCGAAACCACCGGGGCCGACTGCGGCGGAGCGACTGCAACGGGGAGAGCCGCGACTGCCGAAACTGCCGATGCCTGCGACGGCGGCGCGACCGAGACGGGTAGGACAGCCCCCGCGAACAGATCCTGCGGCAGCGCTGCCAGCATCTCGGCAGCCCGCACAAACCGATGCTCCGCACGCGGCTGCAGCGCCTTGGCGAAGAAGGCAACCGTCGCATCCGAGACTGCCGCAAACCCCACCATCGAACGCGGACTCCGCGCTGCTCCACCCAAGGGCAGGTCGACGAAGGGATGGCCTCCAAAGAAGAGCTCAAAGAGCACAATGCCGAGCGCGAAGAGGTCGGCATGGGAGGTCCAACCCACCTGCCCCACGTCGGGCGCACGATACAATCGGGTCCCCTGCTCTCCCGCGAAGGCCTGCTCGACACTGGCCACATTGAAGTCGATCAGCAGCACGCGGCCCGTCCCCTCCTCCACGAGCACATTGGCCGGCTTGACGTCGCGATGAATCACCCCCGCGCCATGCACAGCACCAAGCGCACCCAGCAGCCCCTCGGCCACCCGACGCTGCTCCGGCCAGGTCATGCGCCGCTCCCCCTTCGTCCAGGCCTCAAGCGGCAGACCGCGCACCAACTCAGCCACCATATAGAGGTTGCCGTAGGGTGGCGGGAGCCGGTCGAGCCAGTAGACCTGCCGCAGGTGTTCGTGCAGCGGCATCCGCGGCCGGATCTGGTTGAACTCGTGCAGCGCCAACTCCTGGTCCGCCACGCCGGTGAAGATCTTCATCGCGTAGTCTGCGCCCTGCGCCAGATGATGCACCCGCCAGACCACCGCGAAGGTGCCCGCGCCAAGCTGCTCCTCGAGCCGCCACTTCCCTTCGAGCACCAGGCCGGGCGCAAAGGGTTCGGGAGCAGGAGTCGCAGGAAACGGCACCGAACGCTCAGGCGCTCGCACTACCACCGACGCCATCGACTGCGGCAGCGACGAGCCCCTCAGGCGCCGGACAGCCTCATCTGCGGTCGAACGGTGGCGCTGCGCCCCGCAGGAGAGCAGGTCCAAGACAAGCTCATCCAGGCGGACATCGAGGCCGACCACCCGTTGCGAAGGCAAGAGGGAGGGCATGCCCGCCAACGCAGCGGCCTCGGCGGGCCCTGCGAAGGGCAGATGACCGGTTACGAGTTGGTAGAGAAGCACGCCGAGCGCGTAGCAATCAGCCGTTGGCGAGGCGGCGTGCGCCGCGGGCGTCAGCAGTTCGGGTGCCAGGTAGGCGCTCTCCGTCCGGCCGCGCGAGTCGCTGTAGATGGTGGTCTCGCCATCCATGTGGGCCCGCTCAAAGTCGGTCAGCTTCGGCACCCGGTCGCGGTCCAGGAGGATGGCCTCCGGCTGCAGATTGCGATGCACCACACCGGCCGCATGGCAGGCCTTGAGCGCCTCCGCGATGCCCGTCGCAATGGCGAGTCGAACCGTCTGACTCGAGGCCCGCGCCTCGTCGCCCGAGAGGAACTGCGCAAGGCTTCCCCCTTCCGGCCAGTGGGTGAGTTCCACAAACTCCGACTCCTGCCGATCGTGCTCGTAGTAGAGCACCTCGAGCAGGTTCGGGTGGGGCCCAATGCGCTTGCGCGCCTCGACGGAGCGGAACATCCAGCGAAGTTGCCGGTCTGCGCCCGTCACCGAAGCGCTCGGAGAGACGCTCCAGGTGCGTAGCCGGTAGCGGCTGCTGTCGTCGGCAAACTGCCCGTGCCGCGCGAGAAAGACGCCTCCGACCTCATCGTGTTCGAGCGTTTCGAGCACCTGATACGACCCGATCTGTCGGCGTGCCGACCGGTGCCGCTCTCCCCAGCGGCCCTGCACCAGCGCGATGGCCCGCTCCATCTTCAACCGGAGTGCCTCTGGCGTGTCGGCCTTCTTTCGCGCCTCGGCATCGTGCGTCAGCAACCAACTCGCGAGGTCGCAAAGATGGACTGCGTTGCCCGCCCATTCGCCCGTGATGAAGAGCAGCGAAGCGTCGGGGACGACGACGACAGGCTCGGTGTTCAGCTTGGCCTTGTTGTCATCCAGCACAGTCGCCAGCGCCCGCGACTTGTTGTTGGTGGCCCGAACAGGGGACGGAACCGACCGACCGCCCAGCTCCCAACCCTGATCGTCTCCCGTCAGCCGGCCCGTATACTGCTTGGCCTCGACCACAAAGACGGAGCACTCGGCGAAGACGAGCGCATCTACCTCGAGCGCATACCCCTGCCGCGGCTTGAAGGTGAAGTTGGGAGCCACCTTCCAATGGGCGGGCAACCGCTCGCAGAGCAGCTCGACCACCTCGCGCTCAAAGGCGTTGACGAAGCCGTCGGCCCCCGATGGGGTGAAGATGAGTTCAGCCATGTATGGCCCTCTCGATGCTCCATGCCGTGCAATACGCCACACTGACTCCTTGCGCCCCCAACCGAGTTTCGCGCGCCAGAGTGATACCAGAGCGGCGGAGGGTGTGCAAATCTAGGGAGGGCTGGTTTCGTTGGGGGCCGGAAGATTTTTGTTGCCTCAATCTATGTTGTTGCACAGAATGCGCAACATGACCATTTCATCCAACAGACTCATCCGCGAGAGCCTCCGAGAGCTCCAGCAACGGCTGCCGCAAGGTTGGACTGCCAGCGATGCTGCACCGACGCAGGCCGCGCCAGTCTTGACGGTCACCGCCCCGGACCTTCGAGCAAGCGTGCTCACGCTCTGCGTGCGAACCAGCCTCGAGCCGCGTGGCGTGCGTGCGCTCGTCGAGGGGGTCGACGGTGCCCCCGCCGACGCCCGCCTGCTCGTGGTCGCCCCCTACCTCAGCGCTCGAACCAGAGAGCTGCTGCGTGAGGCAGAGGTCGGATACCTCGACCTGACCGGAAATGCGCGGCTCACGCTCAGCGATCCCGGGCTCTACATCAACACCCACGGTGCAGAAGAAGACCCCAACCGCGACGAGCGACCCGCCCGGTCACTGCGCGGCGTCAAGGCGGGACGCATCGCGCTGGCGTTGATCGAGAATCTGATCACCCCAGGGGTGCGAGAGCTGGCTGCGCTCACTGCCACCGACCCTGGCTATGTCTCGCGCGTCATATCGCTCCTGGAGACTGAGGCGCTGTTGCGCCGCGGTGGCAAGGGCAGCGCAACCGAGGTTGCGTGGCCTGCGCTCCTTCGGCGGTGGGCCCAGGATGCTCCGCTCGCGTCGCGCGGAGCCATCGGCACCTACCTCGCCCCGCGCGGTCTCGGGGCGCTGCAGCAACAGCTCTCCTCCTTTGAAGGTACCTACGCTGTCACCGGGAGCATGGCTGCTGACGCGCTTGCACCCCTCGCATCTCCCCGCCTTGCGACCATCTGGGTGAGCGACGCCGCAGCAGCAAGCCTGGCGCTGTCGCTGCCTCAGGTCGACTCAGGTGCCAATGTGCTGCTGGTCGAGGCCCCGGACGGAACGCCGTTCGAGCGTCGCGTAGCGCGCGACGGTGTCTGGCACGCGAACCCAGCGCTCGTGGCCGCCGACCTTCTGACGAGCCCCGGAAGGGGACCGCAGGAGGGTGAAGCGCTGATCACATGGATGATGCGAAACGAGGCCGCATGGCGACGATGAACGACGACGAACTCTATCTCATCGCACGGCGTGTGCTGCTCGATGCCCTCGACGCCCTCGGCGAACACCGCGACGCCATTGTGCTCGTTGGAGCCCAGGCGGTCTACCTTCGCGTGGGGGATGCCGACCTGGCGCTCGTGCCCTACACGACAGATGCCGATCTGGTCATCGACCCACACCGGCTCGCCGAGATTCCGCCGCTTGAGCAGGTGCTGCTCGGCGCGGGGTTTGCGCCAGCATCAGGTGACTCCGTCGGCGTCTGGCTCACGCGCAAACGAACGAGCAGACAGGTGGAGGCCGAGATTGCTGTCGACCTTCTCGTGCCGCTCTCCGTCAGCCCGGGGAGCGGTCGTCGCGCAGCGCGGCTCCCAGGCCACCATGCGAAGGCCGCGCGCATCGTTCGCGGTCTCGACGGCGCCGTCGTAGATGCAGACCTTATGCGGCTCTCCGCGCTCGAGCCGGACGATGGACGCAGCGTCGAGGTTCGTGTTGCCGGCGCTGGTGCACTGCTGATCGCGAAGGCCCATAAGATCGACGACCGGCTCGGCTCCGACCGCCTTACCGACAAAGATGCCTTCGATGTGCTCCGGCTGCTCCGTGGCACGGCGACGGCCGACCTCGCCGATCGCTTTCGCCGCCTCTCGCTCGACGAGCGATCCGCCGCATCCACCCAGCACGGGCGGATGCTGCTCGATGCGCACTTCGGACGCCCGCAAGCACCCGGCGTGCAGATGGCAATCCGCGCCGCAGGTCCGCTCGGCAAACCAGCCGAGATCGCCAGGCTCTTCGAGTCACTCATGGGCGATCTCCTCGCCGCGACCGCCTGACGGAACACCCCCGCTCACGCCTTCTCCAGCTACGAACGGCGGCGGCTCTCGCCGACCGCGCGCCTCGACTCTGTCATCCCTTTGTTCGGCGCGCGTTGGCAACCTGACACAAAGAGGGTAGTCTCGTCGCTTCCCCCCAAACAGGAACGATTCTCATGCCGAAGTTCTCTCTCTCATCGCTCTCGCTGCGCCTCCTTGCCGTCTCGCTCTCCCTCGCCGCGACCGGTTGCGAGGATTCGGAGAAGAACGACGATGGCGGTGCCGCCGACACCTCAGGCAGCGCAGACACCAGCGACGGCTCAGGCAGCTTTGTGCTGCCCACCGACGCCGAAAAGGCGGCCTATGAGGCCGCGACCGCTGCCAACCTCACCGCGGCGGCCGCCCTGCCCCTTGAAGATGCGGCGATCTACACCTTCCTCGAGCAGATCCTGACCGACCACCCCGAGGTGTTCGGCACGACGCTTGCCTTCGACCCCACCTACGCGACCCGCCCGCTCGCCCCCTACGTCTACCGCGGCGCCACTGGGCTGCTTCGCAAAGACCTGACCCTGAATGGCTACGACTATTCCCACCAGCCCTGGTTCACAAAGCCGGTGCAGACCATGGCAGCGGTCTGGTCGGAGCCCTACTTCGACGCCGGTGGCGGCGAGATCAACATGGTCACCTACTCGGCACCCGTCGTGAAGGATGGCGTCATCATCGGCGTCCTGACCGCCGACTTCGGCCCCCTCGCCACCGCGCCCTAATCGCGCTTTCGGTGCGGCGCTCGCCCTCTGGCTAGGGGGGCTAGAGATAGGCCGCGCTACCCATCGCACACCACCCGTTCGGGGGAACGCCGACCTAACGCGGCGCGCTCCGATCTCGCGCCTGCGCCTGCTCACCGCCGCTGCTGCAGCCGCGGGGCCAGCACCAGCGCGAAGCTCGGCGCCTCGCGGAGCCTGCGAAAGGCTGCGTCGAGCTCTGCCATCCGATGATAGATGAGCGAGAAGATGATGAGGTAGGAGAGCAGGCTCGCGAACCCCGTGATGATGCAGAGGGCGCCGAAGAAAACAGTGCCGCCATCGTGGCTGTCGACCATCAGCGCGCCGATCAACCAGAAGCAGACGATCACCAGCCAGAAGGTGGCGTGGAAGGTTACGGTGGCTCGTCCGGTTACCGCTACGCCGCGAAAGATACTGTCTGCGCTCGAGACGTACGACTCACGGGCGGCCTCCCATAGCTCTCCAACCTTCTTGAGCAATCCGACGACTGCGGCCCCGCCGAGAATCCAGCCCGCCACAGGGATGGCAACGGTGGCCGAGCCCGCAACAAAGATGGCACCGGCGACGAGCGCCGCAATCAGTCCGAAGAGCACCGCCATGCCCCCTGCGACGAAGCAGGCAAACAGCGTGATGCCGGCCGCCTGAAGACCAACCGTGAAGGCCGAACTCACCGCCGTCATCGCGTTGAAGTAGGCATGCTGGTTTGTCGCGAATGCCTCCCATTCCGCGCGGTAGTCGGGCCGCTCGGGTTGCGCTGCGGGGCGTTCCTGTTGAGGACGAGCGGCCGACCCGCCGCTCGCTGCAGCCGTCTGCGCGCCCCCGTCGACCTGCTCCTCCAGTGCGCGCAGGCAGAGGTCACGCGCCGCCACGAGTTTCAGGAACGTCGGATGCGCCGCAGCCTTTTCTGCCTCCGTCTGAAACTTGTCCGGATGTACTTCCTTCGCTGCGTCGCGGAACGCCCGAATGACGGTCGGTTTGTCGGGACGGCCCGTAATCTTCAACAGGCGCAAGGCTTCTTGAACCTCCTGCGGATCGGTCTCAAACATGTTGCCCCCTTCGTCACTCTGCCCCGAACCGCTGCCGGCGTCGCTCAGCTCGGACCATCCTCGGTGCTCGACCAAAGGCTCGTCGGAGCTGCACTGGCGCTCCAAGTCATCTCGGTTCGAGCGCCGAGCCGCTCGCCCAGCACCTCGTTG
>CAIWGR010000454.1 GCA_903912275.1 uncultured delta proteobacterium | reverse complement strand
CCGTCGTCGCAGCCCTCGCCTGGGTCGACGACGCCGTCGCCGCAGACGGTGGGTCGGCAGGCGGGCGCGCAGCCGTCGCCGGCGACGGTGTTGCCATCGTCACAGGTCTCACCGGTGTCGACCACGCCGTCGCCGCAGCGGGCGGAGGTGCAGTCGGTGCGGCAGCTGTCGGGGGCGGTGTCGCTGTTGGCGGCGCCGTCGTCGCAGGTCTCCTGCGAGAGCTTCACACAGGTGATGGAGGCGAGCATCTCGCGGTCGAGGCAGTCGCCTGTCGAGGTGCGGTCTGCGCCCTGCCCGCAGTCGAAGTTGTCGCAGGCCCAGTTGGCGGCGCGGGGATTGGGCTCGCCGAGCACGCGAGCGCCGTTGCCCCAGGTGACGGAGACGGCCGCGTCATAACCGAGGGCCTCGCAGATGCCGTGTTCGGGCGCAGTCGGAAGGGCGGAGACGTCGCAGGTCTCGCCGGGGCAGGTGGCGCCCTGCGAGCAGACATGACCGGACGAGCCGAAGGGGTTGCGGACGACGGGGCTCGTGAAATCAACCCGCACATAGGAGGCATTCACGATGCCGTCACCGCAGGTCTCGAGGAAGCAGGAGGCGTTGCAGCCGTCGCCGTCGGTCCGATTGCCGTCGTCGCAGGTCTCGCCCGCATCGACCTTGCCGTCGCCGCAGCTGGTGGAAACGGTCGTGTCGGTACCGGTGTCGGCACCCGAGCCGGAGCCGTCCGCGGTGGTGTCAGAACCGGAGCCCTGCGTGTCTTCGACGGTGGTGTCGCTTCGCGTGTCGGCCTCTTCGACCTGCCGCACTGCGTCCTCGCCGCAGGCTGCAAGGATGAGGAGAGACGCGGTCAGGAGATACCTGGAGCGGAGCATGTTCATGACGACTTCCTCAACGCAGAGACGAGTAACGACAATTTCTCCACCTTCCTACCGCAACCTCGCGTCACGTGCCAGAAGTCGAAGGCTGACCAGCGCAGACTATCTGCCCAACAATTCCTCGACATTCCGCACAAGGTCGGCGGGCGCGAGCCCCTGCTCGGCGTAGAGGTCGTCGGGCTTTCCGCTGGTGCCATACTGCTTCACGCCGAGGCGGCGCAGACGGGCTGCGATGCCGTTGTCGCCGAGCGTGGCGGCAACGATGGCGCCGAGGCCGGTGTTGACGCACTGGTCTTCGTAGGTCAGTAGCGTGCCGATGGAGCGGGCCGCGTCGAGGATGGCTGCCTCGTCGTGCGGCTTGAGGCTCGAGGCGTTGACCACCTTGAGCGAGATGCCCTTCGCCTTGAGAAGGTCGTGGGCCGCGACGGCGCGGTAGACCATGGAGCCATAAGCGAAGACGACGGCGTCGGTGCCGTTGCGGACGGTGGACCAGCGACCGGGCTCAAAGGTGGCGCTGCCGCCGTAGAGGGGGGCGCCGGCCTCGTCGGTCAGGATGGGGAGCTTGCTCCGGCCCATCGCGACAGCGATGGGGGCGTAGCGGCCGATGGCGAAGCGGACGATGCGATCAGTCTCGTTCGGGTCGGCCGGCACGTAGAGCTCGAAGCCATAGAGGTTCCGGAGCAGCGGCACGTAGTCGATGCACTGGTGGGTGGGGCCGTCTTCGCCCACATCGAGGCCACAGTGGGTGACGATGATTTTGGGGGCGGCGCCATTCTGATCGCTCAGCCGGTTCTGGTTGTAGGTCTCGGCGATGGCGAACATGCCGAAGGTGGAGAAGACGGGGACGACCTTCTCCTTGCTCGCCGCCCCGACCATGGCCGCGGAGGAGTGCTCGGCGATGCCGCCTTCGAAGAACCAGTTGGGGGCAGCCTTGCGGAAGCCGCCGAGTTTGACCGAGCCCTCGAGGTCGGCCGAGACGGCGACGATGGGCCAGCTGCCCGGGCGGCCGACATTGCGCTTGGCGAGGTCGGTCATGGCGTTGCCGTAGGCCGAGCGGCAGTCGTTGCTCTCCGTGTAGGTGAGGGGCTCGCCGAGGTCGAGGTCGATGGCGCGATCGACGACGATGTGATGGTGACGGCCGTCGCGGTTGGCGGCGCGATCCGCGCGCAGCTCCGCGAGGTTGCTCGGCTGGCCGAGCTCGGCGAAGGCGCGGCCGGCCATCTCATCGGTGAGCGCTTGGCCGTGGTAGTTGTGGTCATTCTCGATGAAGGAGATGCCCTTGCCCATGACCGTCTTCAGCAGCAGCAGGGTGGGGGCGTCGGGGTTGGCAGTCTCGTGCCGCACAGCGGCACGGAAGGCGGTGTAGAGGGCGGCATGGTCGTGACCGTCGACAACCACAACGTTCCAGCCGTCGGCGAGCCAGGAGGCCTCGATGTTCTGCGGCATGATGTCGGCGAGTTTGCCGCCAATCTGGAGTCCGTTGAAGTCGATGAAGGCGACCAGGTTGTTGAGTTTGTACTTGGCGGCAAAGCGGCGTGCCTCGCCGATCTGGCCCTTCTGCTGCTCACCGTCGCCCATGCCGACGAAGGTGGTGAAGGAGGCGCCGCGAGCGCGAGCAGCCATGGCGAAGCCGGCGCCAACAGAGAGTCCCTGGCCGAGGTTGCCGGTGTTCCACTCCACGCCCGGAACGACGCTCTCGACGTGGCCACCGAAGACGCTGCCAGCCCTGCGGAAACCGCGGAAGGCCTCCTGGATGTCGAAGTAGCCGAAGGCGGCGAGCGTGGCGTAGACGCCCGGCGAGATGTGGCCGTGGCTGATGACGACGCGGTCGCGGTCGGCATGGTGGG
>CAIWGR010000453.1 GCA_903912275.1 uncultured delta proteobacterium | reverse complement strand
GGCAGCGTTGGCGCTGTCGCGTACGCTCTTGTTGGGCGGGCTTGTTGGCGCTGGCATTGTCGCCGCCCCTTCAGCGGCGCAGGCACAGGCATCCAACGATGTCTTTTATGTGGATCTCGCGCCGCTTGGCCGCGATGCGAGCGATAGCGTCGCGCGCCGTATCAATGAGAGCCTCAAGCAGAACCTGCAGACGGTTCGCGTGAAGTTCACGAGCGATCTCCTGTCGGCAAAGGCGGGAAGCTCAGGCAACGCCGGCATCGACGAGGCGACCTCGGACTACAGCAAGGGCATCGGCCTGATTGCGGTTGGTGACTTCAATGGCGCTGCCGAGCTGCTCACTACGGCGCTAGATAAGTTCAAGAAGAATGCTTCGGAGCTCGGCGACGCGGCACCCATCGTGGACGCAACCTTCAAATTGGCCGAGGCGCAGTTCAAGGCGAACGACCAAGAGATGGCACGCTCGACGCTCTTCAAGGCGCTGGCGCTGAATCCGGCGGGTGAGGCCCTCGAGTCATCGGGCCAGGCCTACAAGCAGTTCTTTGACTCCGTGCGGAGCGGCATGAGCCGGAACGGAAAGGGGTCACTCACGGTTCAGACGACGCCGGCCGGTTTGGCGGTGAGCGTGGATGGGCAGCCGCGGGGCAACGGCCCCGTGACGCTGGAAGATCTCCCTGTGGGCGACCACTGGGTGACGGTCGCGGGAGAGGGCGGCCAGTTTGCCGGCCAGGTGATCGGCGTGCAGCGTGGTCGCACGGCCCTGGCAAAAGTGGATATCGGACGCTCGGGAGGCGGCGGCGGCGGCGGCGTGGAGCCCCGTTATCTTCGCTCTCTCCGCTCGGAAGTTGCCGGCGGCGCGATCGACGACGGGCTGCTGCCCTACATGAAGGAATTGACCTCCCGTCAGGGGGCGAAGTTCGTGGTCGTCGGCGTTGTGGTGAAGCGGGCCGACGGATTTGAGGCCCTCACCTTCGTCTATCGTGCCGAAGATGGGTTGTTTGCCAACGGGCCGAAGCAGAAATTCAACAAGGAGCTCAGCAATGTCTCCTCGGGTGCCTATTCACTCGCGGCGGGCGTTGCGAACACGCTCCAGCGCTTCCCCTCCACCGACCTGGTGAAGGGAACGCCGATCCTGCCGCCGGAGGCGATCGCCCCCGTGGTTGCTGCGCCTGTAGCGGCTCCGTTGCAGCCGGCTGCAGCGCCGATGATGGCGATCCCAACCTACGAGCCCCCTGCGCCCGTTGCCGTGGTTGCGCCACCGGCGCCCGCTGCGCCTGCGCCTGCGTCAAAGCCTGTGCCGGCCGCGCCCGCTTACACCCCGCCCCCCGCGCCGGCCGCGCCGGCCTATGTTGCGCCCAAGCCGGCCCCGGCCCCGGCCGCGCCGGCCTACACCCCGCCCCCCGCTCCGGCATACGCTCCGCCGAAGCCTGCCGCGCCGGCCTACGGTCAGGCTCCTGCCTATGGCACGCCCGCACCAGCTTACGGTCAGGCTCCTGCCTATGGCACGCCTGCACCGGCCTACGGTCAGGCTCCTGCCTATGGCACGCCTGCACCGGCCTACGGTCAGGCTCCTGCGTACGGCACGCCCGCGCCGGCCTACGGACAGGCACCCGCTTATGGCACGCCCGCACCGGCCTACGGTCAGGCGCCCTCGTATGGGACGCCGGCACCTGCTTATGGTCAGGCACCCGCTTATGGCACGCCTGCACCGGCCTACGGTCAGGCTCCTGCCTATGGCACGCCTGCCCCGGCCTACGGTCAGGCTCCTGCCTATGGCACGCCCGCACCCGCCTACGGTCAGGCACCCGCCTACGGAACGCCCGCGCCGGCCTACGGTCAGGCTCCTGCCTATGGAACGCCTGCACCTGCCTACGGTCAGGCACCCGCCTATGGAACGCCCGCACCTGCTTATGCGGCGCCCGCGCCGGCCTATGCTGCGCCTGCGCCTGCCTACCCGGCTCCTTCCTACGGCGCGCAGCCCGGACCGAACGCCGGTTACCCCTCGGCGAACTACACCTCGCCCGGACAACTTCCCGTTGCCGAGCCCGACCCTGAGCCCGCCGCACCCGACATCTACGGCGACCTGATGGAGGAGCCGAGCGAGTCGTTCCTGAACAAGCCGGTGGTCTGGTACTCGGCGGCCGGCGTGGTCGCCGCGACCGTCCTGACAGTGGTTCTGATGCAGCCTGATGATGCGCCCGCCACGACGGCGCGCCCCATTCTTTCTTGGTAACCGAAGCTCGGAGACTCACGATGGCATCCAACGTTTCGGCTCCTGTGAGCCGTATCCTCGCGCTGACGCTGTTTGCTGCCGCTTCGGTGGCAGCGTGCGGCGATGAGGCCGGTCCGGCCGCACCCAAGCTCTTCATCTACGGGCCGGGTGGCTACGCCTCCTTTGGCAACGACGCGGTCGTCCCGTCAGACCTTGCCGTTCAGACCTACGACGGCACCTCTCTGCTGGCGTATACGCCGAGCGGCTACTCGGCCGATGCGGGAGGCTCGCTCACGCTCCCCTCCATCGACCTTGCGGGCGATACGTGGATGAGCGTTGAGGGGATTGCCGGCGACAGCACGATCTGGCTCGGAAGTTCGCCGTTGATGTCGGTGGGTGGCAAGACGGTGCCAGGCACAATCCCTGTCTTCACCGGGCCGCCGAACCGCTTCTTCCCCGGGTATGAAGTCGGTTACGGCGACAATTTCGATCCCATCTCTGTGACGACAGCCGGGAACCCCACCGGCCGTAAGAGCCAGTTTGCAGAGAGCGCCGGTCGCGCGGGTGCAGCGCTCGCGCAGGCTCCCGGCGGGAAGGGCTACTATGTGGTTGGCGGAGCCTCCTACAGCGCCGGTGCGCTGAGCAACTTGAGCGGAAACATCGAGTGGTACGACCCCTACGATGGCCGGTTCAAGCTGGTCACGGAGAAGGGCTGCGCCGGCGAGCCGGCGGACTGCGCGGTGAAGCTCGACAGCCCGCGCGCCTTTCACTCGGCGAACATCGTCAGCGGCGGCAGGCTCTTTGTTGCCGGGGGCCTGGTCTCTGGCGCTTCGGGGCCCGAAGCGACCGCGAGCATCGAGGTGTTCAAGGTTTCGGGCGCAACTGCAGAGCGGGTGAATTCGGGCGTTCCGTTCGAGCTCCTGACACCGCGCGCCTTCCATACGGCGTCGCTCTTTGACGACGGGTCGCTCCTCTTTGTGGGCGGCTTCTCGGGCTCTACCGCTGACCCGGGCACCTTCCCGACGATGCTTGAATTCTGGGATCCTCGGAACGCCTCCGACATGCAGGAGTCGGCGACGCAGCTCAACAAGGCGCGCGCAATGCACACCGCCACCTACATCCCGCAGCGAGGTCATGGTCTGCTCGTGGTTGGCGGTCGGACGAAGAACGAGGTCGTGGCCGACGCGGCCATCATCTACAAGCAGAAGAATGCGACCGACTTCAACATTCAGGCCTGGTTGGTCGGAAGCTGCTCCGACGGTTCGCCGCTCTGCCGTTGGGGTCAGACGGCGACGGTGGTGCAGTGTGCAGAGGAGATGCCGCGGGTGATGTTCACCGGTGGCTATGCTGCGGTTGCCTCGACGCCCACCAACCTGTTTGCAGGCGCATCGCCCATCGCGACGATTGGTATCTTCAACACGGCGTGGCTCTTGGCTTCGCAACCGGCGCCCGCCGACTTTACGCGGAATTCCGTTCTGGCCCCCGAAAGCGGGTTTGCCTTCGGCTTCGGCGCCAGCGCAGCCTTCACGCTTAACAACCTTGTGAACGAGACGCCGGTCACCGACTTCGTCGTCGCGGGAGGCCTCGACGCATCGGGCAACCCGGTGGCCACGGGACGTCGCGTCTCGGTGGATTTTGGTTCTTGTGAACCTACTGCAACGGTTGCGGCAGACCTGACGGGGCCGAGAGCCTTCGCAACGGGCCTTCGCAATGATGGACAGGCGCTGCATTTTGTCGGCGGCGCGGGCAGTGCCGCGGGTGCGGCAGACTGGTTCTACGGCGACAACTTCAAGTTCGCGACGAACTAGCCTCCGCGGCGGCGTTTGCGGCCGCCGCAGGAATCTTCGCCGCCGGTGCAAAGTGTTGCCGCTCGATCGGCAATACACTACGCGATAGAACCCCTTTCCGCGGGCGGCTTGGCCGCTTGCCGGGCAGGGATTCTTCGCGATCGCGGCGCTCGGGTGAGGTCTGTCAAAGACCGATGGCACCCGCAGCGCAGTCTATCCTTGCGCGCTACGAACCCGGGTCATGCCATGCGGTCTAACTTCTCGCCCCGCTCCACCTCCCTTTCGCTCCTTCGCCTCAAGACGATGGGGCTCGCGATCGGGCTCTTCCTTCTCTTCCTGATACCGCAGCGGGCTTGGGCCGTTGTGGCGGGCGCACGGCCGGCCGCCTTCCAGACCTACTCGGTCTTTGGCGACTACAATGTGGTCGGCAACACGATGATGGCCAACACCGCATCGTCGCCGCTGGTCAACAGCGTCTTGCTGACCTCCTCCTCGAGCGATGTCTCCAGCATCCCGACCAATGCCGTCATTGAGGGGGCCTACCTCTTCTGGACCGGAAGCACCGACCCCGCCGTCGGCTCCGACCAGAGTGTGAGCCTGCAGCTCGCCAACGGTACAACAGCGACCGTGAACGCCGACACCTGCCGTGCCCTGAACGTGGATGTGGGCGGCGGCACCGTGGACTACTTCTACTGCCGCGCCGATGTCTCTGCGCTGCTGACCGCCAATCCGGGCGCTGCCGGCGGCCCGAACGGCCGCTACACGGTCAGCGGCCTCTCGGCGCTTCGAGGCCAGCTCAACGCTGCCGGCACCTGCGTCAACGCCAACTGCCAGGCTTTCTACGCGGCTTGGTCGATGGTTACGATCTGGTCGAGCGACTCGGAGACGACCCTGCGCGACGTCAGTCTCTTCGACGGCTTCCGTGCGGTCGACGAGACGACGGCCTCTGCCGGCATCGATACCTACACCTTGAGCGGCTTCACGGTCGCATCCCCGCCGAGCGCACGCTTCACCGTCTTCGGGCTCGAGGGCGACGCGGTGCTTGGAATTCCGCCGCAGGATGTGGACGCCACGGCCCCCTGCACCACCTGCTTCGATTACATCAAGTTCAACGGAACGAAGCTCTCGAACGCATCGAACCCCGCCAACAACGCCTTCAATTCGACCATCCCGACCGGTTCAGCCTTGGGCGTCGACATCGATACCTACGATGTCAGCTCCCTGGTCACAGCGGGGGCGACCTCGGCCGCGATCGAGATCGGTTCGGGTGATGGAAACACCGCGACAGGGCAGAACAACGGAGCCGGCGGCGGTGAGCTGTTCATCGTCGGTTTCAATGTCATCTCGGTGAATCGCGCAGCGCCCAACTTCCGGACCTCGACGACGCGCAAGTCGGTCGTGCCGACGACGGCGGCGCCCGGCGACATCCTCTTCTACACCATCGATGTGACCAACGACGGCTCCGCCAACGGCACCAATGTGATCGTCCGCGACACGATCCCCGCAAACACCACCTACATCGCCGGCTCGACGCTGCTCGATGATGTGCTGGTCCCCGATGTCTCGGGCCGGTCCGCCATCGTTGCCGGCCTCAATGTCGGAACCATCCCGCCGACCGGCGACAACAGTCGCCGCATCACCTTCCGAGCGCAGGTCAACGCGGGCGTTGCCAGCGGCACCCTGATCACCAACAGCGCCAACATCTCGGCGACCGAACTGACAGAGGTTCAGCCTACGAACACGGTGACGACCACCATCACTTCGCCCGCCGTGCGGACCCCGACAAAGACCTATCTGGACCTCAACGGAGGGCTTGTCGAACCTGGTGACGCTATCACCTACACCGTCACGATCCTCAAGGATGCGACGCAGTCGGTGACCGGTCTCACCTTCCAGGATGACATCACCGCCTTCGCAAACCTGCTGACGGTCAGTGCAGGCGGGTTCACCGACGAGAGCCTGCTCGCCGGCGGCCTCAACGGCACCGGCCTGGTGAAGATTTCGGGCATCAGCAGCCCCATCGGCTCGGATCGCGTCACGCTCTCCTTCACGGTCCGCATCAAGACGGTCGCCGACCTCCTCGCGGCTGGCGTCACCTCGTCGGCCATCAACGGTCTCCTCATCTCGAACCAGGGCCAAGTGACGGCGCCCTTCCTCTCCACCCCCAAGCTGACGGACGACCCGACAACAGCGGCCGCCATCGACCCGACCAACATCTCGCTCTCGGCGGCGGTCAATTTCGAAAACACCTCGACCTTCAAGACGGTGACTGACCTCAATGGCGGCTTCGCGGTGCCTGGCGATGCGGTGCAGTATGTCATCAGTGTGCGAAACGATGGCTCGGTCGCGGGCCAGATTGATATCACGGACGACCTGCCCGCCAATCTGACGGGAGCAACGCTCGCCGCACCCGTGACAGGCGTGACCCTGCGTCCGGCGCCGGTTGGCGCGAACGGCACGGGACGCATCGAGGCCTTCGGGCTCGCCGTTGCAGCCGATACGACGATCACGATCCGCATCAATGCCACCATCGCCGCTGCTGCCCCGAACGGTGCCAGTCTGCGCAACACGGCGCAGCTGACGGTCATCGATTTCCCCGACCAGTCCCAGGCGCTGCAGAGCCAGGAGCTGCTCGTCACCTCGGGCCCCGACTTCACCAACGCGACCAAGGCCGTCTCGGGTGCGGCGGGTGGATTTGAGCCCGGCGATGTCGCCACCTTCACCATCACGGCGACCAACAACGGCGTGACCGACGGCGCGAATGTCGTGGTGACCGATGTCATCGACAGCCGCTTCACCGCCATCACGCCCGCCGACGGCGGCACCTACAACGCTGCCACGCGCACCATCACCTGGAACGTCGGCGCGGTTGCGCTGGGCGCCAGTTTCACCGTCGGCTTCACCGCCCGCATCGCGGTAACGGTGACCAACGGCACCACCATCAGCAACCAGGCCTCGATCACCGCAACGGGCATCACCACGCCTGTGCTCACCGACGATCCTGCGACCGTCGCGACCGATGATCCCACCACACTCCTCGTGCAGGCGGTGCCGGCGCTCACGCTCACCAAGTCGGTGACCGACCTCAACGGGGGCAACTTCGAGCCGGGCGACACGGTCCGCTACACGCTGGCCCTCAACAATGCAGGACGGGCTGCCGCCACGGGCGTCATCGTCCGTGACCCGCTCCCGGCCGCGACCTTTACCGGCATCGCGGCTTCGTCGGGAGGTACGCTCGCGGGCACCGCGGTTACGTGGAACGCCGCCACCACGCCGGCGCTCGCGTCGGTCGACCCCGGCGAGACCGTCACCCTCACACTCGATGCAACGCTGCTCGCGACGGTCGTCGACGGCTCGACCGTCTCCAACCAGGCGGCGCTCACCGGTGCGCCGGCCCAGACCCTCTCCAGCGATGATCCGACGACCGCCCTCGCAGCAGACCCGACCACCTTCACCATCAACGCAGCTGCGGTTCTCTCGGTCGCCGAGAAGACCTTCGTCGATACCAACGGCGGCGAGCCGCAGCCCGGCGATACCATCACCTGGTCGATCCGGCTTGTGAACAGCGGCACCGGGCCGGCACGCGACGTGGTCATCACCGACGTGATCGATGCCAACCTCACGAATGTGAATGCAGCGCCCGAGGGCGTCTTCGACACCGCCACGCGCACCATCTCCTGGACGCTGGCCGATGTCATCGCCGCAGGCGCAGAGCGCACGGTGACCTTCACCTCGGTCATCGGCG
>CAIWGR010000452.1 GCA_903912275.1 uncultured delta proteobacterium | reverse complement strand
GTGGCGCTCGACATGGCCCGCGAGCGCGGCCTCATCTGACCGCTACTCGGCGTACATCGCCTCGATCTCCGCCGACCAGTTGGTGTTCACCACCCGTCGCTTCACCTTGAGCGTCGGGGTGAGCTCGCCATCGGGGATGGAGAAGGGGCGGGGCAGCAGCGTGTACTTCTTGATGCCTTCGACGCGCGACACCTCCGCGTTGACCACCTCCATGTGGGCAGCCAGCTCGCGGTGGATGGCGTCGGACTTCTGGAGGTCGCCGGAGATGCTATGGTCGGCCGCCCAGCGGGGCGCCACCTCGGGGTCGAGCGTGAGCAGCACGGTGAGGTACTTGCGGCGGTCTCCGATGACCACCGCCTCGCCGATGAGCGGGTGCCGCTTGAAGGCCTCCTCGAGGTTCTTCGGCGTGATGTTCTTGCCGCCGGAGGTGATGAGGATCTCCTTCTTGCGGCCGGTGATGCTGAGGAAGCCTTGGGCATCGAAGGCGCCGAGGTCTCCGGAGTGGAGCCAGCCGTCGATGAGGGTCTCGGCCGTGGCCGCGGGCTCTTTGTAGTAGCCGAGGAAGATGTTGGGGCCGCGGACGAGGATTTCGCCGTCGTCTGCGATGCGCACCTCTGCGCCCGGGATGGCCTTGCCGACGGTGCCGATGCGGGTTGCGCCCGGCATGTTGAAGGTGCTGGGGCCGCAGCCCTCCGACTGGCCGTAGACCTCGTGCACGACCAGGTCGAGCGAGGCGAGGAGCTCGAGCACCTCGCGGCCGATGGGCGCGGCACCGGAGACCGAGACCAGCGCCCGGTCGAGGCCGATGGCGGCCCGCAGCTTGGTGAAGACGAGCCGGTTGGCGATGCGATACTGCAGCGCGAGCAGCGGCGGCAGCGTCTGCCCCTCGTTGCGGAGGCTGCTCGCCTGGGCGCCCACCTTGCGGGCCCAGAGGGAGATGGCCCGCTTGGTACCGGTCGCTTCGCTGAGCCGCTGACTGATGGTGGCGAACATCTTCTCCCAGATGCGGGGCACGCCGAAGAAGACAAAGGGCCGCACCTCTTTGAGGTTGTCGGCCACCTTGTCGATCGACTCGGCAAAGTAGACCGCGTAGCCGATGGTCGCCGGCCCGTGCACAGAGAACATCTGCTCGGCGATGTGCGACAGCGGCAGGTAGGAGAGGGCGCAGCCCTCGGCGTGAATGCCAGTCATCTGCTGCGCCACCCGCGCCGTCCAGGCCAGGTTGCGGTGGGAGAGCATGACCCCCTTCGGCGGCCCTGTGGTGCCGGAGGTGTAGATGAGGGTCGCTATGTCGTCCTCGCGGAGCCGCTCCACGGAGGCCAGCACGTCGGCCTCCGAGGCGCCTTCGCTCTTGGCGAGGAACTGCTCCCACGACATCGCCATGGGGTCGTCGGGCGTCGCAACGCCGCGCATCAGGACCACATGCTTGAGCTGCGGCATCTTCTCGCGCGCTGCCACCACCTTGGCCCACTGAGAGAGGTCTTCGACGAGCAGGAGCTGCGCGCCGCAGTGGTCGACCACATAGGCCAGCTCGTCGGGCGAACTGGTCGTGTAGATGCCGGCCGGCGCGCCGCCCACGCACATGCTGGCCATGTTGAGGATGGTCCACTCGGGCCGGTTGAAGCCGATGATGGCCACGCCCCCCGTGCTCTCCGAGAGGCCGAGCGAGAGCAGCGCCCGCGCCGCCTGCTTCACCTGCGCCGTGTAGTCTGCCCAGCTCGACTGCCTCCACTGCCCGCCCACCTTCTCGGCATAGGCCGGGGCGTTCGGACGGAGGCGGGCCTGTTCCAGGAAGCGGCGGGGGATGGTGTCAGACATGAACGCTCCGAGGCTCCAAGAGAGGTGCTGCTCCGCTACCGACTCACGGCGTGGCGCGTCAACGACAAGCGCCGCCCCCCGTTGCCACTGCGCAACGCTCTGGTAGGGCCGAGAGACGTCCTCGACTCGGAGACCCGATGCATCACGATCCGCACCAGCACCTGCCCCCGTGGGAGATCGGCCGCCCGCAGGCAGCCTTCGTGAAGTTGGCAGACGAGGGGCGCATCAGCGGCCCCGTCTTGGATGTGGGCTGTGGCAGCGGCGAGATTGCCCTCTTCCTGGCCTCGCGGGGCTACCGTGTTGCTGCGATCGACCTCGACGAGACCGCCCTCGCCTCGGCCCGCCTGAAGGCCTCGCAGCGGGGCGGCACCGCCGAGTTCATTTCGGCCGACGCGCTCTTCCTCGAGTCCCTCGACGGCCTCTTCAAGACGGTCATCGATTGCGGCTGCTTCCACAGCTTCAGCGACACCGAGCGTGAGTTCTACCTCGACGGCCTGCGCCAGGTGGTGGCCGTTGGCGGCATGGTCCACCTGCTGGTGCTCAGCGAACTTGAGCCCGGCAACTACGGCCCGCGACGCGTGACCGAGCGCGAGCTCCGCGACCTCTTCGAAGATGGGTTCGTCTTCGAGTCCTGCCAGCCGGCTGTCTTCGAGGTGCGTGGCGAGCGGGTCGGTGCGCGGGCCTGGATGGCCAGCTTCATGCATGTGGGCCGCACCGTCGGCCAGGCCTGATGGCACTCCAGCCCTGCAAGGAGTGCGGCCACCAGGTCTCCACCGACGCCTCGGCCTGCCCCTCTTGCGGCGGGCCCGTCGTGCTCAGCTGCCCCACCTGCGGTGAGCGTGAGGTCACGAGCGAGGGCGGACTCTACGACCTCTCGGAACGCATCATCTTCATCGGGCTGCTCATCGGCGGCGTGGTCGGGGCCTTCCTCTTCTACGGCGCCATCAACCGCTATCCGTGGTGCAACCGCTGCCAGAAGCGGCTCGGCTAACGCCTCGCGCACAACCGCGTGCCAACCAGCCGAATGATTGCAGCCGGCCGCGTGGCTGACTACCGTTCGGCCTTCAATCTTCGGACGCCGACGTCGGCGTCGCCAGTTGGAGCCTCTCCATGATGTCGCCTACCCGCAGCGCTGCCGCTCTCGCCTCGCTCCTTCTCCTCTCTGCGCTCGCGGCCTGCGGCGACGATGCCGCACCCAAGGGCAACGGCGGCGGCAGCGACACCTCGGCCGACACTGCTGCCGACACCGGCACGGGCTCCGGCGACACGGGCAGCGATACCGCGTCCGACACCGGCGCGACCGACACGGGCACCGACACCACCACCGACACGGGCACGACCGACACGGGCACAGACACCACGCCGCCCGTCACTGGTCCAACCTTTGAAGACTGCGGCCCGCTCCCCGATGTGACCACCGACACCTGCGCCGTCACGGCCGGCACCGGCACCTCCACCCTCATCACCGGCACCATCCTGACCGGCGCCGTCGCCTACCGCGGCGGCTCGGTGCTCATCGGCGCCGACGGCATCATCGCCTGCGTCGGCTGCGGCTGCGAGCCCGCTGACGCCACCGTCGTCAACTGCGGCAGCGCGGTTGTCTCGCCCGGCCTCATCAACGCCCACGACCACCTCACCTTCACCCAGAACAGCCCCTCCGTCTGGGGCGAAGAGCGCTTCAACCACCGCCACGACTGGCGCCGCGGCCTCCGCGGCCACAACAACCTGCCTGTCTCCGGCAGCGCCTCGAGCGACGAGATGGCCTGGGGTGAGCTCCGCCAGCTCCTCGCCGGCACCACCTCCATGGCCGGCAGCGGCTCCGCGCAGGGCCTCGTCCGCAACCTCGACCGTGCCTCCGCGAACGGCGGCCTCTCCTCCGGCGAGGTCCAGTACCAGACCTTCCCGCTCGGCGACTCCGGCGGCGAGCTCAGCCTCGTCTGCGACTATCCCACCCCCGACAGCGTGAGCGTCCTGCAGGGTAGCTGCTACCTCGCCCACGTCGCCGAGGGCATCGATGCCGAGGCCCGCAACGAGTATGTCTGCCTCAGCGGCGCCGCCACCGGCT
>CAIWGR010000451.1 GCA_903912275.1 uncultured delta proteobacterium | reverse complement strand
TGATGCGCTTCACATCCAGACCGGCGATGCGGCCCGCGTCGCGCGTCGCCTGGCGCTGGCTGTCGTTGAAGTAGGCCGGCACCGTAATAACCGCCTCCGTCACCGTCTCGCCCAGGTAGGCCTCCGCAGCCGCCTTCAGCTTCATCAGCACCTTCGCGCTGATCTCCGGCGGAGCGTAGCGACGACCACGAATCTCAAACTCGCAGTCCCCGTTCTTCGCCTCGCGGACGGAGTAGGGCATCCGCTTTACCTCGTTCTGACACTCGGTGAACTTCCGGCCGATGAACCGCTTGGCCGAGAAAATCGTGCCCTCCGTGTTCGTGATCGACTGCCGCTTCGCAACCTGACCCGCAACCGCCTCGCCGTTGGCGTCAAACGACACCACCGAGGGGGTCGTCCGCGCACCCTCCTGGTTCGCGATCACGACGGGCTCATCACCCTCCATCACGCAGACAACCGAGTTCGTCGTTCCGAGGTCAATGCCGATGATCTTTGCCATCTCTCTTCTCCTTCGATTCACGCGCCGGCGTCTCTGCGACGACGCGATTGGTTGATTCCTACTTCGTCTCGCTCGCGCAGCCGCAGCCGCCTACCGATTCTGGAACTGTCGCGCTTCCGCTCTCCGAAGAGGCCGCGCTGGCAGACGCATACTCCGACGCATACCAGCCCGTCCCCTTGAGGTGGAATGAGCTCCGGCTCACCTTCTTCGAAGCCTCCACCCCGCCGCACGCAGGACAGCTGATCGCCGTCTCACTGCGGCGAACGAGCACTTCGAACTCGTTCGCACAACGCTCACATCGGTATTCGTACAGGGGCATGGGGCTTCCCGTGAAAACGGAACATCTCGCGACGCCGCACAGGTAGGCACAGCCCAGAACCTGTCAAACGACCACGACACCGCCGTCCCAACCCGTCTCCATCTCAACGCAACCGAGCCTCTGTCCGCACCCAGTCGCGACCGATTCTCAGCTCCAGAGGTGCGCCGCCGTAGACCAGAACGCCCCAGGCGCGTCGCGCAGCTCCGAGATCGAAAGCCCCAGGTACCGCATCCCCATCGCCACAAAGATGATCGCAAACCCCGTCTTCACATGGTCCATCCACGACCCCGATTGCGGCAGCTTGTGGGCCAGCGAGGAGAAGGTCCCGAGGATGATGAACAGCAGCCCCATCCCCAGCGCAAAGTCAGACATCAGCGCCACGCCCAGCAGCACATCCCGCGTCTGCGTGATGAACAGCAGCACGCCCGACAGAATCGGGCCCACGCAAGGTGCGGCGATCACACCGGCAAGAAGCCCCATCACCAGCGCGCCGCCAAAACCGGCACCACCCGAACTGGCCAGCTTCGTCTGAAGCCCCGTCGGAAGCTGCAACTCAAACAGCCCCAGCGAGCTCAGTCCAAGCGCGATGAACATCATCGCAAAGCTCCCCAGTACCACAGGGCTCTGAAGCGCCGAGCCGAACAGTCCGCCGGCAAGCGCCGCCGCGACGCCCAGCGCGCTGTAGGTGACCACAATGCCCAAGACGTAGACCAGCGACAGCATGAAGGCATGCGTCCGCGACTTCGCCTCCGATGCGCCGAACACACCAATCGTGATCGGAATCAGCGGATAGACGCAGGGGGTCAGGCTCGCGCCAATGCCTGCAAGGAAGACCAGGAAGAAGGCAGACAGCCAGCCGCCACGCGCCAGCGCCCGCTCAAAATCTGTCATCCGCGTCGTCCCGCCACCCGACGCAGCCGCCCGAATCGAGTTCAGCACCGTCTCTGCGTCAGCGAATCCAGACAGCGACGCCTCCGGAAGATACTTCCCCTCGGGGCTCACCAGCGCCAACCGCGGCAGACTCTGCACGCCGTGCGCCTTCATCAGCTTCACGTTCT
>CAIWGR010000450.1 GCA_903912275.1 uncultured delta proteobacterium | reverse complement strand
CTGCCAAGCCCGCCGCCAAGGCGCCCGCCAAGGCCGCTCCCAAGGCTGCTGCCAAGCCCGCCGCCAAGGCGCCCGCCAAGGCCGCTCCCAAGGCTGCTGCCAAGCCCGCCGCCAAGGCGCCCGCCAAGGCCGCTCCCAAGGCTGCTGCCAAGCCCGCCGCTAAGGCGCCCGCGAAGGCTGCCGCCAAGCCCGCCGCTCCGGCTCCGAAGGCTGCTGCCAAGCCCGCTGCTCCGGCTCCGAAGGCTGCCGCCAAGCCCGCTGCTCCGGCCCCGAAGGCTGCCCCCGCGGCTGCCCCGAAGAAGCCCGCTGCGAAGTCGGCACCCGCTCCCAAGACGGCCGCTCCTGCTGCCGACGCCAAGAAAGAGGGTTAGGCTCCGGCCTTAACAACCCCTCTCGTCTGACATACTCCGCGCCTACCGAAGACAAGGCCGCGGACACCATCTGGACCGCTGAGCATCGCGCGAGCGAGACCAGCAAGAAGGCGGCCACCTGGTTGAGCACTGTTCTCAAGAGTTTGGGCTACGGCTCGGCTTCTGTGTTTGTGAAAGAGGCGGACAATCGCATCGAGCTCTCCATCCAGGGAGCAGAGGCGATCGCCCTTTTCGGCAAGCAGAACGCCGCGGCACGGACCGAGGTTCTGGAGTCGTTGCAATTCCTCTGCGGGAAGGTTTTGTTCGGTAGTGATTCCCGTAATAAGTTGGTGGTCATTGATGTTGACGGTTTCCGGGCTTCCCGGGAGTCGGTGGTGTCGAAGGCAGCCCAGCGCGTCGCTGACGCGGTGCTCGATTCCGGCCGGACCATTCGGTTCGCCGGCATGAACAGCATCGACAGACGGGCGTTCCACAAGACACTCGGCGACCTCGAAGGGGTTCGCACCGAGAGCGATGGCGAGGGCATCCTTCGTCGTCTCCGCGCCTTTGGAGGCCGTCGCGGCCCGCAAGGTACGGACGCCCCGGACCGCTCCGAAGGTTGAGCCGACTGGCTGAATCGAGGCGCGATACCATTGTAGCTGTTGCCACCGCCCTGGGCGAGGCAGCGGTTGCGGTGGTGCGCCTATCGGGGCCGGAGGCGCTGGCGATTGCCGGCAGGCTGCTGGCGGAGGGGTCGGTGCTGCCGCCATCGCACCGGGCAGCGGTTCGCAGGCTGTGGCATGGCGGGCGGCCAATTGATGAGGTGCTCGTTATCTGTTTCCACGGACCGCGGAGTTTCACGGGCGAGGATGTGGTGGAGCTTCAGTGCCACGGCGGCCTGATGACGGTGCGGCTCTTGGTGGACGGCTGCCGGGCCAGCGGCGCGCGGGTGGCTGAGCCGGGTGAGCTGACGCGACGGGCGATGCTGAACGGCAAGCTGGACCTGCTGCAGGTGGAGGCGATTGCGGATGTGATCGCGGCGCGGAGCGAGGCCGGACATTCGCTGGCGCAGGCGCACCTTGCGGGGCGGCTGAGCGAGGCGGTGGGCAGGCTCTCGGAGGGTGTTGCGTCGCTGCTGATGCTGGTGGAGGCGGGCATCGATTTCGGGCTCGAGGAGCATGTGTTTTCGGTTCCACCGGCGGAGGTGGTGGCGCGCTGCCACGCGCTGGCGATTGCACTGGAGCGGCTGCTCTCGACGCACGATGCGGGCCGGATGCGGATGGAGGGGATTCGGATTGCGCTGGTAGGGCGACCGAACGCCGGGAAGTCGAGCCTGTTGAATCACCTGCTCGGCGTGGAGCGGGCGATGGTGTCGGAGGTGGCCGGCACGACGCGCGACACGATTGAGGAGACGGTGGTTCACCGGGGGCTGCTGTTCCGGTTTGTGGACACGGCCGGGCTGCATGAGAGTGACGACCGGCTGGAGGCGATGGGGATGGCGCGGTCGCGGGCGGCGCTGGCGGGTGCAGATGCGGCGCTGGTGGTGGCAGCGGAGGGTGGCGACCTTGCGGCGCTGGCGGAGGAGTTGGCGGCAGCGGGGCGGCCCTTTGGTGTGCTCTGGAACAAGCGTGACCTTGGCGGGGCCGACCCGCGGGGCGGGGATGGCGTCGCTGCGGAGGCCTGGGTGTCGCTGCTGACGGGCGAGGGGCTGGAGGGGCTCTGGGCGCTGCTTGAGGGGCTGGCCGCGGCTGCGGGTGTTCGGTTTGACGAGGACACGGGGCTCATCACGCGGGCGCGTCATCTGGAGGCGTTGGGAGAGGCTCTCGCTTCGGTTCAGCGGGCGAGAGGCGCAGCGGAGATGGGCCTGGATGCGGAGCTCGTGGCGATTGACCTGCGCGAGGCGCTGGACGGGCTCGGGCGGATGACAGGGGCTGTGACGAGCGACGAGATTCTGAACCGGATTTTTGCCGGATTCTGCATCGGAAAGTGAGTCGGCTGGCGCTGGGTTTCGGGCCGGTTTGGAGGTTGAAAAGGGGGGCGATTGGTGGCGGTTTCGGGTGACATCGCAGAGGAGGTCGGCTAGCCTTGTGCCTTGCTCGCGCGCCCGCGTGCGAGGGGGTCCAGAGGAGAGTGAACGAGATGGAACAGCCTACCTACAATGCAGACAACATTCAGGTGCTCGAGGGCCGCGAAGCGGTGCGGAAGCGTCCCGGTATGTACATTGGCGATCCGGACGACGGCTCGGGGCTTCACCAGTTGGTCTATGAGACCGTAGACAACGCGATCGACGAGGCGTTGGCCGGTCATTGCGACTACGTGGATGTGGTTCTTTTGGCCGACGGCGGCTGCTCGGTGCAGGACAACGGACGAGGCATTCCGGTCGACATCCACAAGACAGAGCAACGGAGCGCAGTCGAGGTCATCATGACCAAGCTGCATGCTGGCGGAAAGTTCGACTCGAACAGCTACAAGGTTTCGGGCGGTCTTCACGGCGTGGGCGTGTCGTGCGTGAACTTCCTTTCGGAGAAGATGAAGGTTGAGGTTCGGCGCGACGGGAAGCTGTACGAGGTGGAGTTCCACGAGGGCATCACCGTGGCGCCGACGCGTGTGACGGCGGAGAATGTGACGGGCAAGGGGACGAAGGTTTCGTTCTGGCCGGATGCGAGCATTTTCAAGGTCACGGAGTTGTCGTTCGACACGCTGTCGCAGCGTCTGCGGGAGCTGAGCTTTTTGAACAACGGCGTTCGGATCCGGCTTCGGGACGAGCGCGACGGGCGGGAGAATGACTTCCGCGCAGAGGGTGGCTTGGCGGCCTATGTGACGGCGCTTCACAAGGGCAAGTCGATGCTGCACCCGACGCCGATCAGCTTCACGACGACGCTGCCTGATGTGGGCGTAACGGTGGAAGTTGCGATGCAGTGGACGGACTCGTCGCGTGAGGATGTGCTCTGCTTCACGAACAACATCCGGAACCGCGACGGCGGCGCCCACCTGACGGGTTACCGCGGCGCGCTGACGAAGACGCTGGGCCACTTCGCGAACGAGTCGAAGCAGGCGAAGAAGGAGAAGATTGAGCTTGCGGGCGAGGATGCGCGCGAGGGGCTGACGGCGATCGTGTCGGTGAAGATGCCGGATCCGAAGTTCTCGTCCCAGACGAAGGACAAGTTGGTCTCGAGCGAGGTCAAGGGCTACGTAGAGAGCGTGACGAATGCTCGGCTGAAGGAGTTCTTTGAGGAGAATCCTGCCGTGACGGAGATCATCGTGGGTAACATGCTTCAGGCGGCGCGGGCGCGTGAGGCAGCGCGGAAGGCGCGTGAGCTGGTGAAGCGGCGCGGCGTGCTGGAGAGCTCGGCACTGCCGGGCAAGCTGGCCGACTGCCAGGAGCGGGACCCCGCCAAGAGCGAGATTTTCATCGTCGAGGGTGACTCGGCCGGCGGCTCTGCGAAGCAGGGTCGGAACCGTCAGAACCAGGCGATTCTGCCGCTTCGGGGCAAGATCCTGAATGTGGAGAAGGCGAACCTCCGCAAGCAGCTGGACAGCGAGCAGATCACGACGCTGATCAGCGCGCTGGGAACGGGCATCGGCAACGGCTCGGAGGAGGCGGCGTTTGACCTCAAGCGGCTGCGGTATCACCGGGTCATCATCATGACCGACGCCGACGTGGACGGCTCGCACATTCGGACGCTGCTGCTGACCTTCTTCTTCCGTCAGATGCAGCCGCTGATTGATGCGGGCTTCCTCTACATCGCGCAGCCGCCGCTCTACCGTCTGACGCGCAAGCAGATCTACGTGCAGGACGACGCGGCGCTGG
>CAIWGR010000449.1 GCA_903912275.1 uncultured delta proteobacterium | reverse complement strand
GCTGCGGCGGCGAGGCCATCTACGCCGCTGTCTGGCCCGACGACGCCGCGCGGGCAGGGCGCTCGCTCGTGAAGCGCACGCTTGGCTGCAACCCGACCGCGACCTCCAACGCCCGGTGCGCTAGCCATCTCCAACGTTCCGGTGCCTCCGCCACCTTCGCTGTCATCGACTGGGTTCTCGCACGCTGCGCCAGACAGGAGACACCATGAACGGTTGGGATGCGTCCACCACCTGCGTCATTTTCAACCCGCACGCCGCGTCGGGTCGCGTAGGGCGTGAGTGGGCTGAACGTGAGCGGACGCTCCGCCAGCTCCTTGGCCCCGTCACCTTCCGTGCCTCGCGCAGCAGCGGAGACGGCGCGCAGCAGGCACGCGACGCCATCACCGCCGGCGCCCGCACCCTGCTGTCACTCGGCGGAGACGGCACCCACAACGAGGTCGTTCACGGCATCCTCACCTCCGGTGCGCCGCGCGGCTCCATACGGCTCGGCATTCTGCCGTCGGGCACAGGCGGCGACTTTGGCCGGCTCCTGCTCGACTCCGGCGACTGGCTCTCTGCCGCCAAGGCCCTGCCAACGGCGACCTCCACGACCATCGACGCCGGCCTCGCCATCTTTACCAAAGAGGGCATCGAGCAGCGCCGCCACTTCCTCAACATCTGCTCCTTCGGCGTCGGCGGCCTCGCAGCCTCCATGGTCAACAGCTCCAAGAAGCGGCTTGGCTCCAAGGCCACCTTCTTCCTGACCACGCTCGAGGCCATCTACCGCTACACGCCCGCGACCGTCCGGCTCGCAGTCGATGGCAAGGAGGTTGGCACCTACACCATCACCAACATCGCTGTGGCGAATGGTCGCTACTTCGGAGCGGGCATGATGGTCGCTCCGACTGCGAGCATCACAGACGGCCTCCTCGATGTAACCGTCGTCGAAGCGGGTGGCCTCGTCACCGTCCTCCGCCTGATCTCCACGATTTACCGCGGCAAACACACGGAGCTCGACTGTGTGAAGACCTTCCGCGGCGCCGTGGTCACCGCCGAGACCGTTGGGCCCAACCCCGCCTTCATCGACCTCGACGGCGAGGCGCCCGGGCAGATCCCCATCCGCCTCGAAGCGGTCCCCGGAGCCCTCCAACTCTTGCTCCTCCGCCCACAGGGAGATCCCGCGTGAGACGACTCCTCGCCCCCTTACGGCTGCTCCGTCAGGCCCTCACCGCTCTCCGCGACCAGCCTGCAACCCTGCTCATCGCAACGCTCTGTGGTGTCGCGACCTTCCTCTCCTATCCGAACGCCGGGCTCTGGCCCCTCAGCTTTCTCTCCCTCGCACCCCTGCTGGTTATCGCCGAGAAGGGGAGCGTGCGCGCCGCCTTCGGCTGGGCCATGGTGACCGCGATCGTCACCAACGTCGGCGGCTTCTACTGGATCACCAACCTCCTGCGAGACTTCGCGGCCATGCCGCTGCCGCTCGCGCTCGGGCTCCTGCTGCTGCTCGCCGCGCAACAAGGGCTCTCCATCGGCGTCGGTGTCGCGGCCGGCCGCTGGCTCCGGCTCCGCAACGCCGGACCGGCCTGGCTCATCTACCCACTCGCGATGACGCTCGCAGAAGCGCTCAACCCCATGATCTTCCCCTGGGCGCTCGGTCACGCTCAGCTGCCCAACCTGCCGCTGGCCCAGCTCGCGGAGCTCGGTGGCGTCTCGCTCCTCACCTTTGTGCTGGCCGCCACCAACGCGGTGGGGGCCGACCTCATCGCACGCCCCAAACGAGACGGAGCAGGTCGACGCGCCCTCATCGCGATGGCCCTCCTGGCGCTCCTTCACCTTGGTGGTTGGCTCCGCATGCGCGCCATCGACGCCGACATTGCTGCCGCGCCACAGCTGAAGGTGGGCATCGTCGAGGCAAACATCGGCGTCAAAGAGAAGCACAACTCGCGGCTTGCCATCAACAACCTCCTTATCCACCAGCACGCCTCGCAGCTGCTCGAACGGCAGGGGGCCGAGCTCATCGTCTGGCCCGAGACCATGTTCAGTCCGCCGCGCACGCTGAGCGCCAGCGGTCACTATGCGAACCGCGGCCAAGCCAGAGAAGATGCCCGCCTCTCCCGCGGGATCGGCCGCGACACCACCTGGTTCCCGCGCAGCGACGCGCCGCTCGTCGACGACGCCAACGATGACTTTGCGGCCGGCACCAGCCTCGCCGACCGCTCGGTGCCGCAGCGCGGCTTCGCAACGCCGTTGCTGACCGGACTCGTCACCATGCGACCGCTCACCGAGGAGGAGCAGCTCCGCGAGCCGCCCGGTGCCGGCAACCGCATGGTCTACAACTCTGCGGCGCTCCTGAACGCAGAGGGCGAGGTCATGGGCCTCGCCGACAAGAAGTTCCTCATGCCCTTCAGCGAAAACTTCGAGGCCGGTCGCTGGCTCTACTACCTGACAGGCGTCGACCTCTTCGAACTTCCCGGCATGGGCGACTTCACCGCAGGCACCGAACCTGTGCTCCTCAAACTGCCCCGCTCCAAAGGGCCTGCAGCCCGCATCGGCGCCCTCATCTGTTATGAAGACATCATCCCTGCCTTCACGCGCGAGCTGGCGGCAAAGGAGCCCAACCTGCTTATCAACATCACCAACGACGCCTGGTTCGGGAAGACGAGTGAGCCGGCCCTTCACTTCGCGCTGGCCCGACTCCGCGCCATCGAACTCCGCACCACCCTCATACGCAGCACCAACACGGGTATCAGCGGTCGCGTCGATCCCGTTGGTCGCCTGCGCGAGCAGACATCGCTGGACGGCGCCGAGACGCTCCTGCTCGATGTACCCCTCATGACGGCGCGAAAGACGCTCTTCGTCCTGGCCGGCGAATGGCCCGCTGCCGTCTCGGCGCTGCTGATCGCCTGGCTGCTCGTCGCGGCCCGCCGACGCGCGTCGCGGAACTAGCGGGGCCGGAGCCGCGCTGCGAAACGGATGGGCGTAACAGGCGTCGGAATCGCCACGACATCTTCGATAACGAAGTAGGGCGAAGCAATCCGCTCGAGCATCGCCCGGTCAAAGGCGTGGAGGTGCCAAGCATCATCCATCCGCTCCACCGACTCATAGCCGCCTTCGCCCGCGCCGAGCAGCAGCCGGCCGAGCGGACCGGTCTTGAACAGCACCCGCTTCACGCCGTTGATGAAGGCCTCATTCGGCACCGACACGGCGACCACGCCGTCGTCAGCGACCACCCGCCGCATCTCCTTCATGACCGCCTCGGGGTCGAGCACATGCTCGAGCACCTCGGAGCAGTAGACCCGGTCAAAGTGGCGGTCGGGGTAGGGCAGATGTTCTGCGTCGCCCTTCACGATGGTTGCGCGGCTGCCGAGCCGGGCCTTGGCGGATTCCACCATGAGGTCGCTGATGTCGATGCCGTGAAGGTCGGTCGAGCGGAGTTTGGCGAGAATGTTGCCGGCGCCGCAGCCCACCTCGAGGACCCGGTGTCGGGGAGCAGCAGAGAGCATGGAGAGCAGCGCACGCACACGGAGCGCCTCGACCATCCTGACCACAGGGCTCGGATGGTTGTGGTAGGCGTCCGGGTTGAACTGGCGCACCATTTCTTCGTTCCAAGCAGCAAAATTTTCGCGGTCGACAGGCGTGCTCATGGTGCTCCTTCGTTGGGGTCGCCCTCGCACGCGGTCGAAGGATCGTCAAGATGGCCGTGACTTCTTTGACAGGTGCGGTCGGTCGGCTACATTGTCACGCATGATTCGGTCCACGCTCAAACCGTTCTATCTCGGCTCCATCTCGCTCCTCTGGCTTTCGGCCTGTGGCGGGGTCTCTGCTGTTACGCCGGAAGATGTCACAACCATCAAGGATCGGATGGCGGAGCTGGAGCGCTCGAACGGTCGCTACCGGGTCCGCATTGAAGAGCTTGAGGAGCGTGTGTTCCTTCTTCAAGACCGCGTCGAGGCGGCCCGTCTCACGCTCGAGCGCCAGCGTTCCGGCGTTCCGAATCACGACATCCACCTCCCCGGACCAGGCTATCCACAGCCCGCAGCGCGAGACACCGCGAGCTCCGGCGACTTCTTTCCGCAGCTCCCCGTTGTCACGCTCGACCCCTCGCGGCCTCAACCGCCTGCGGCGCGCAGGGCTGCCGCAGCACCGGTGGTAGCTCCGGCTCAGGTCGCGGAGACGGCGCCCGACCCAACCACGAATGCCAACGGCCCCGAGGTCGTTGTCGATGAGGGATTCTATCAGAAGTGGCTCGCCACCAACGGCAGCCGCGATGCTCGGACGCCCGCCAAGACCACGACGATGGGCGGCGGTGGTGGTGGTGGTGGCCAGCGCAAGGCGCTGCCGCCTGTCGTGACCAACGGCGACCGGCTGCCCGCAGCCACGCAGGAGGCCGCCCCTGTCGCCGCGCAGATGCCTGCAGAACCTGCCGCAACACAGCCCGTCGACGGTTCTCCGCTCGTGCTCTACCGAACCTCGCTCGATGCCTTCAACCAGGGTCGATACGCCGATGCGAAGGCGGGGCTCCAGAAGTTTGTAGCCTCCGGCCCCGCCGACGACTACCTCGACAACGCCTACTTCTGGCTTGGCGAATGCGCCTACGGAGAAGGGCGCTACGACGACGCGCTCGGCCTCTTTCAGAAGGTTGTCAGCGAGTATGCCGACGGCAACAAGGTGCCCGACGCACTGCTCAAGGTTGCGCTTAGTTACGAACGGCTCCAGCAGCTCGACCGGACCAAAGAGGTCCTCGCGCAGCTGGCCGCCACCTACCCAAGTACCGATGCTGCCCGTCGCGCCACCGAGCGCATGCGCGCGCTCCAGTAGTTCCTAGAAGGTCACGGTGTTCCCCATGAAGCGAAGCATCCAAATCTCGATGGCCGGCGCCGCTGCTTCTCTGGCCCTGTTCGCGGGTCCGGTCGCGGCCGATGAGCTCATGGTCAATCCCAACCGCGTTGCCGGCGGGCCGCCAGACATGCCCGACACCCACACCATCGTGCAGGGTGATACGCTGTTTGACCTCTCGATGCTCTATCTCGAGGATGCCTACCTCTGGCCGCGGCTCTGGTCCTACAACCCCCAGATCACCAACCCCCACTGGATCTACCCCGGAGACACCCTCTTCCTTCGACCCGAGGCGGTTGCAAGCGTCGCTCAGGTCGCGGCCGAAAAGGCGGTCGCCAAGTTCCAGCAGAATGTTGGAAAGTTCTACCCGATGGCCGGCTTCTGGACAGGCTCCGAGCTCCAAGAGTTGGGCAAAATCAAGTATGCGCGGACGGGTCGCGAGCTCCTGCAGCCCGAAGACGAGGTCTATCTCGATTTCGTTGATCCCGATCAGGTCGTCGTCGGCCAGGAATACGCCATCAACCGGGTCGTGAACCGCATCGTCGATGATGCCACCGACGAACTCATCGCGGTCGAATATGAGGTCGTCGGACGCATTGCTGTGCGTCAGCGTCACGAGGATACACCGCTCATTACGGGCGTGATCAGCCAGCTCTGGAATGTCATTGGGCGCGGCGACATCCTCTTCGTCAATCAGCCGCAGCTGCTCCTCGTGGAGCCCAAGACCAACACGGTGGATTACGAGGCAGAAATCATCGGCACCTCCTCCAACCGGGCCATTCTGCACGAGCAGGACTACATCTTTGTCAACGCAGGATGGGACGACGGCATCCGTCCTGGAAACCGGCTCGCCATCTGGGACCGCCAGGACGAGGCAGAACAGATCCAGTCGTCGATTACCGGAAACTTCGACTACGAGACCGTCCGGGACGAGCTTCCGTGGCAGCGCTATGGCGAGGCCATGGTCGTCTATGCCACCGCCACCTACGCCACAGCTGTCATTCACCGCGCAGGCGATCACGAGATTGGCGCCGGTATGCGGGTGACCTTCCGGAACGGCTACTGAGCTCCGGCGTCTGCGCTGCCCGTTGACCTTCGAGGGCGCGCGGCGAGGGCAAAGAGGTCGACGCGGCTGCGACCGCTCGCCAGCGTGTGGTCTCGAAAGACCTCCAGCATGGCGCGCTCTGCAGCCTGCCAGACGTCTCGCATCTCACAGGCGGGAGACTTCGAGCAGCCCTCGCCATGCTCTGAGCACTGGTTGAGCGCGACACGCCCTTCGACCGCCTCGATGACCTCGAGGAAGGTGACCGAACCGGGCTCCCGTGCCAGCCAGAATCCGCCCGAACTGCCGCGCGAACTCTCGATAATGCCTGCATCCACAAGGGTGCGAAGAATCTTTGCGAGAAAATCCTTCGGGATGCCCTGCTGCTCGCCAATCTCGCGGAAGCTCAACGAGACCCCCGGCTCCTGCGCCGCAAGATGCAGCGCCGCCCGCAAGGCATACTCCACGCGTCGAGATATCTGCAGCAAGGCTCGGCTCCGACCAGACAGGTGCTGCGTGGTAGGTCAGGCGCCGCGGGCGGTCAAGCAGGGCGAAATCAGGCGGCAGGATAGGGCATGACACACCCGCCGCAGGTAGGCTAGGGAAGCCCGCAACGGAGCTCCGGCATGACTGAAAAGGCGCGGCACAAGACCCTTGAGACCTCCGAGGTCCGAACCTCGCTTGGTGCTCGGTCGGCGCGAGGCGGCCTGGTAACGGTGGTCGCGCAGGGCTACTCGCTGCTCCTCAAACTCGCCATCGGAGCCGTGCTCGGTCGGTTGCTTGCGCCCGAAGACTTCGGTCTCCTCGCGGTCGGCATGCTGGTCTCCGATGCGGCCATCATCCTCCGCGACTTTGGACTGTCCACCTCCATCATCCAGCGCGAAGGGCTCAGCAATGAGGAGTTGGACCGCCTCTTTGTCTGGAGCGCGCTGCTCTCGCTGCTCACGGGCGGAGCCATTGCGCTTTCGGGCGAACCGCTCTCCCGATTTTTCGGCGAGCCACGCCTCGTGATTCTGACGCCATGGCTGGGTGTCACGATGTTTGTGGCCGGTCTGGGCATTGTGCCGTTGAACCTCCTCAAGCGGCAGCTCAAGCTTGATGTCGTGGGCGCCAATACGGTCATCAGTGCAACGATTGGCGCGGTCTTTGCCATCGCGCTGGCCTACGCGGGCTGGGGCGTGAAGGCACTCATCGCGCAGGCGCTGGTCGGGACGAGCGTCTCGACGATCATCGCCTGGTGGAACGCCGGCTGGCACCCCACAGGGCTGGGCCGCAAGGCGCAGATGAAGAGCATCTTCACGCAAAGTGCGGGAGCCGGCGGCGCGCACCTCCTCAGCTACGCCTCACGGAACTTCGACAATGTGATCGTCGGCAAGCTCGTCGGCATGGGGCCCCTTGGGCACTACACGCGGGCCTACCAGTTCACGCTGGTGCCGCCGCAGTTGGTACAGGCAGTCTCGGCAGTCGCGGTACCGGCGCTTGCGCGGCTTCAGGGCGAGCCAGCGCGGTTTCGGGAGGCCTTCATGGCGATGCACCGCGCGGTGATGTTCGTAACGCTTCCGCCGCTCGTCGCCATGGTTGCGCTCGGACCGGAAATCACGCTCACGCTGCTCGGCCCCAATTGGGGCGAGGCCGGCGAGCTTCTGCGGGTGCTCGGGCTTGGCGCGCTGGTGCTGAGCACGGGTACGGCGACGGGCTGGACCTCCACCGCGCTCGGACAGACAGGGCGACAATTCATATCGAACCTTGTGTGTACGACGCTGATGTTCATGAGTTATCTCATCGGAAGCAGATGGGGTGCGATGGGGGTTGCCTGGGGTGGTCTGGCTGGCGCCATCGCCGCACGCGCCTTCGCGTTGCCGTACAGCCTGGCGAAGAGTCCGATTCGGCCGTCCGATGTGGCGTCTACGATTTCACGGAGTCTCGTGTCGTCGACGGCGGGCGGACTGGCTGGCTTCGGCGCGGCATTCGCGATGAGCGGGCAGGAGCCGGTGATTCGACTGACCGGGGGTTGTCTTGCCTTTGCGGCTGCGTGGGCTGCGGTCTGGTTTGCGTCGCCGAGCGGACGGGAAGAGGTGTTTGGCCTGTTCGCGCTGCTCAAGCAGGTTCGAGCCGGCAAGGGCGCCGCCTGAGACGACATCGTAGCTCAGGGCCGAACCTTGCCTCAGGTTGCTCTCTGCGGGGCGGTGAAACGGCAGCGTCGAAAGCGGCCAGATGCCGTGCTGTGACGGGGGCGAAAGCGTCTGGCGCGACAGCGCTGCCTGTTTGCGCGATGTACGGAGATGGTCGCGGACCGGTGTCTCGAAGCAGGTTTCGCGTTGCTCGGGGCCGGCGCGTTCATCTGTCCGGCGTTTGCTTCCAGGACTCTCTTGGTTGTGAGGGCAGACAGGTCCGGGTCTGGGGGCTGGTTCAGGGAGGCGGGTTGGTTGCGCCGTTAGGTCGTTGACTGCGGCAGAAGCGGGATACCCATATCCGAGTTTACATAATGCATCTTATCGGAAATTCAGACAGGGGTCGGGTGGGGCGGTTCTACCGATGAATCGCTTGGATTCAACCACTTGCCGGCACCAATCCGCTGATACCGCCCACATCGACAACCAACGACCCTGATGCATCAGACCGGCCGTACCACATCGAACGATGCAACCGGTCTACCCGGTGCCACCCTCTCGAGCGCCGCCCTCAACGCAGCCAGCGAGCTCAGCGTACCTCGTCTGCCGGCAACACCCTGCGCGCAACGGACGCTCCTCCAATTTCAGAACGCGTCGGTTCATCGCTCGGTAGCCTCCGCCTGATTGCAACGCTGAAAGACGAGGCGTCACACCCCTCGCCTCCTCAACCACCTGCTCGCCGGCGCAGAGAATCCTCTCCAGGATTCAGCGCCCGAACAGCTTCTTCCAGAACCCACCGCCGCCCTCGGCGCGGTCCTTCGATTGCCGCATCTGCACGACCCGAAGCGACGAGGCAGCCTCAGCCAGCGCCGGACTCGCCTCAAGCGCCGCCTGGTAGGCCGAGATGGCGTCTGCGGTGCGCCCCTCATTCCGCGCGATGTGCCCAAGATAGAGGTGGCCAAACCCCATCTTCGGCGCCTGCGCGAGCAGCTGGCGGAGGTCGTGAATCAGTCCGCCCGTTGCAACCGCGCCGCCTTTGGCCATCGCCAGCGTATACTCGGCAAACAGCAGGTGCGCCCGCGCCTCGAGGTTCCCCTCCTGAAGCCGGATAGATTCCATCAGCCGCTCTCGCGCCGCTTCGGTTCGGCCCTGCTCCAGCAGCCGCCGGCCCTGGCGCGAAGCCTCTTCCGACGCGAAAGAGTCACGGATGTCGGTCGAGACGCCCCGTGCGGTCAGCGCGCGCTTGGCGTTGTACTCCGACCGCTTGTTCGGGTCGGCAAGCTCGTTGTGAATCCGCGACACTTCGGCAAAGGCCTTGGTCATGCGCAGGCGCAAGTCGCCGAGTTCAACCCCGCCATACGAGTCCACATGAAGCTTCTTTGCGATGCCAAAGAAGGCCCGCTTGATCGCGGCCTCGTCCGAACTCTCAGGAACACCGAGCACTTCGTAGTAGTTACCGCCCGCAAGCTTTGCCTCGATG
>CAIWGR010000448.1 GCA_903912275.1 uncultured delta proteobacterium | reverse complement strand
ATCTTCGCCACCCCCCGCCGCATCGCCCAATATGCCGGCGAGCCGCCCCAGCTCCCCGGCTTTGGCTACGAACTCCCCGCCGAGCTCGAGGCCCCGGCAGAGCCCGCTTCACAGCCCGCGGCAGAGCCCGCCGCCGGCCCCATCATCGGCGAGCGCCGCGCCGCCTACTCCTGCTACGTCTGCCGCCAAGACTACTCCGAGATCCACTGGTTCTACGACCAGATGTGCGCCGCCTGCGGCGACTTCAACCACAGCCGCCGCGACCCCGTCGCCGACCTCTCCGGCCGCATCGCGGTGGTCACCGGCGCCCGCGTCAAGATCGGCTTCCAGTCGGCCATCATGCTCCTCCGCAACGGCTGCCGCGTGGTCGTCGCAACCCGCTTCCCCCGCGACGCCGCCCGCCGCTACGCCGCCGAGCCCGATTTTGCGGAGTGGGGCCACCGCCTCGAGATCCACGGGCTCGACCTGCGCCACATCCCCAGCGTCGAGGCCTTCTGCCAGACGCTCCTGCGCACGCTCCCCCACCTCGACTACATCATCAACAACGCCTGTCAGACCGTGCGCCGGCCCCCCGGCTTCTACGGCCACCTCATGGAGCGCGAGCGCTCCATGGCCGGCGAGGCCAACCCCGTCGAACTCCGCCTCCTCGCCGAGCCCAACGCGCTCCAGGACGACGTGAGCGACGCCGCTGCGGCCGCCCTCACCGCCGACCGCTTCACCGGCATCCTCCCCTCCGCGGAGTTCTCGCAGGTGCCGCTCATCGCCGAGGACTTCGAGAACGGCGAGCACCTCTTCCCGACCGGCCGCCTCGACGCCGACGAGCAGCAGGTGGACCTGCGCAACATGAACTCCTGGCGCCTCAAGCTGGCCGATGTGGAGACCGTCGAGCTCCTCGAGGTCCACGTCGTCAACGCCGTCGCCCCCTTCATCCTCAACGCCCGCCTCAAGCCCCTCATGGAGCGGGTCCCCACCGCCGACAAACACATCGTCAACGTCTCGGCCATGGAGGGGCAGTTCTACCGCACCTTCAAGAGCGACCGCCACCCGCACACCAACATGGCCAAGGCCTCGCTCAACATGATGACCCGCACCTCTGCGGCCGACTACATCGAGAGCGGCATCCACATGAACAGCGTCGATACGGGCTGGGTGACCGACGAAGACCCCGCCGCCATCGCGCAGATGAAGCGGGACATGCACCGCTTCCACCCGCCGCTCGACATCGTCGATGGCGCGGCCCGCATCGTGGACCCCATCTTCGACGGCCTGCGCACGGGCAAGCATGTCTGGGGCCAGTTCCTCAAAGACTACCGCATCACCGACTGGTAGCCGCCCGCCGCCCGCTCAGTGCGAGAGGGCGACCGCAGCGAAGAGCAGCAGCCCGATGGCCATGCCGATGAGGTCGGCCCGACGAGCGGCCTTGGTGTGCGCCACGCCCAGCGGCAGGTGGTGCCAGAGGATGTGCAGGAAGGAGCCGGCAGCCAGCGCCTGAAAGGAGGCCACCGCGACGCTCGAGACCGTGGGGAAGATGTGACCCGCGGCGATGAAGCCGACGACGGTCGAGGCCGAGAGCAGGGCGATGGCGAGCGGCGGTGCCCAGGAGACGCCAAAGCCCTTCGCGAGACGCCAGGCCGTCGCGCCCACCGGGATGCGGTGCAGCAGTACGGCGAAGAGGAGGCCCTCGCTCGCGTGGCGGAGCTCCTCGCTCGAGCCGCCCTCCGCCATCGCCGCGGAGGCCAGCGTGGCGCCGTCGAGCGACTCGTGCAGCAGCATGGCGAGGATGGCCAGCGCGAGCGTCCAGTGCTTGGGCGTGTAGCCAACGCTCGCGGGCGACGGCTCGGCCGCGCCGGAGGGACGGGCCGAGGCCCGCTCGTAGGCCAGCGGAATCAGCATGCCCATCGCCGCGTAGAGCCAGCCCTTGTTGCCCGTCACCTCTGCCGTGGCCGGCAGGATGTCGAGGACAACGAGCGACAGCACCGCGCCGAGCGGGAAGGCTGCGATGGCGCGCGCCACCGGGCCCTGACCCCAGGCCGGATGCACCAGCGCCGCACCCACGATGAGCGCCAGGATGCTCAGGAGCAGCGCCCCCGGGCCTGCCATCAACGCGTGGAGTGATTCGAGCAAGGGAGCCTGAACTGCCGGTTGGAAGAGGGAGCGTCATAGTCGCACATGCGTTGCATCTGCAAGATGGTCCGGCGAATCCTCACGGTTGGCGACTGCACCGCAAACATGCTATCGCCGCACCCCTCCACCGGGGCCATCTGGACCCCGCCGCCAGGCTCCCGAACATGTCTCGCTACCTCGTCACCTCGGCGCTCCCCTACGCGAACGGCCCCATTCATCTGGGCCACATGGTGGAGCACATCCAGACCGACGCCTACGTGCGCCACCTCCGTTCCGAAGGCCACGAGGTCATCTACCTCTGCGCCGACGACGCCCACGGCACCCCCATCGAGCTCAACGCGGCCAAGCGGGGCATTACCCCCGAGGCGCTCATCGCCGAAATCTACGCCTCCCACACGGCCGACTTCCGCGCCTTCGGGATGAGCCACGACCTCTACCACACCACCCACTCGCCCGAGAACCGCGAGTTGGCCTCCATGGTCTACCTCAAGCTCAAAGAGGGCGGCTACCTCGAGCGCCGCGTCTCGCAGCAGATGTACTCCGAGAGCCTCGGCCGCTTCCTCCCCGACCGCATGGTCAAGGGCACCTGCCCCAAGTGTGGCGCCAAGGACCAGTACGGCGACGTCTGCGAGTCCTGCAAGAGCACCTACGACCCCACCGACCTCATCGACCCTGTCGATGCCATCGAGGGCAAGACCCCCGTCGTGCGCGACACCGAGCAGCTCTATGTGCGGCTCCACGACTTCGAGCAGGTCATCCGCGACTGGCTCCCCCGCGGCGCGCCGCAGACGGCCGTGCAGAACTTTGTGAACAACTGGCTTGGGGGCGAGCTCAAGGACTGGTGCATCAGCCGCGACGCACCCTACTTCGGCTTCGAAATCCCCGGCGAGCCCGGCAAGTTCTTCTACGTCTGGATGGACGCGCCGATTGGCTACATCGGCACCACCAAGGCCTTCCTCGACCCGCTGGGCCGCGACTGGCGCGAGGTCTGGCAGAAGGGCGGCGACTGGAACATCGTCCACTTCATCGGCAAAGACATCGTCTACTTCCACACCCTCTTCTGGCCCGCGATGCTCGATGCGGCCGGCCTCCGCGCCCCCGACCGGGTGCATGTTCACGGCATGCTGACCGTCGACGGGCAGAAGATGAGCAAGTCGCGCGGCACCTTCATCAAGGCCTCGACCTACCTCGAGCACCTCGACCCCGACTACCTCCGCTACTACTTCTGCGCCAAGCTGGCCGACGGCGTGGACGACATCGACCTGCACCTCGAAGACTTCGTCGCCCGGGTGAACGCCGACCTCATCAACAATGTGGTCAACCTCTGCAGCCGCGTGACCAAGTTTGTCGCCGGCAAGCTGGGCGGACAGGTGCCTGCGGTCGCAGAGCGTGATGCCGAGCTGGTCGCGGTTGTGGCGGCCGGTGTGGCGCAGGGCCGGGCGGCGATGGACCGCATCGACTTCCGCGCCGCCATGCGTGCGGTGGCCGAGACGGGCGACAAGTTGAACCTCTTCTTCCAGGAGGCGGCCCCCTGGGTTGCGCTCAAGGAAGACCCGGCGCGGGCCGGCGAGATCTGCGCGGTGGCGCTCCACGGCTGCTGCGCTCTCATGGCGCTGCTCGCCCCCGTGACCCCCGCTCTCAACCGCCGCTTTGCCGCTGCGCTCGACCT
>CAIWGR010000447.1 GCA_903912275.1 uncultured delta proteobacterium | reverse complement strand
GGAAACATCGTGCTCACCGATGGTCTCCTCCTCCTGGTCCCTGATCGGGACCGCGCGGCGGTACTCGCCAACCTTTCCGCGGCAGCGCCCACGGGCGGCGCGCCGCCAGCAGAGGCGGCCAAACTCCTTGATGAGGCCTCTGCGATTGGCCTCTACCTCAACATCGGCAAGCTCGCCGCGGGCCCGATTGGCCAGATATTCGGCGGGCGCCTGCCCCCCGAAATCCAGACGGGGCTGAGCATGCTCGACACGCTCACCATTCGCACCCGCTACGGCAAGGAGACGTTCGGCGCTGATGTCCATCTGGGCCTGCTTGCGCAGGCTGCGGCACCGACAGCGGCACCGGATGCATCGGGAGCTCCTGCTGCCGAGGCGTCGGGCGCCCCCAAGGCACCCTAGCCTAGGAGACGGCTCCACGCAGGAGCCGCTCAACGCTCGCCGCGACCCTCGGGTCATCTGCGAAAACCTGCTCGGCCTCCCTCAACCGCGTCTCAAGAGCTGAACCACTGAGGCCGGCTGGCATCTGCTGACGGGCCATCGACGAGACGATCTCTGTAACGCCGGTTGAGAACTGCAACTCTCCCGCCTTTACCTGCGCAGCGACCCGATCGACGGTTGCCTGAAGCGCGGCACGGAGCGAAGCCTCCGAGGCCGAGCCGACACTTGCGGCCGCTCCCGCGGCATCCGCGCCGGATGCACCACCAACCTCTCCGACGGTATGAAGACCGGTTGAGGCGCCAGACTGTCCTACGGGCTTGATCACCATGCGCATCGCCTAGCGAAAGTTGAAGGCCGATTCCAGATCAGGCGGCAAGCTGAAGAGCGACGAAACCTTGCACCTCCGCCTCCGATGATGCAGCAGAACGCCGTATGGCATCGCACAATCTCGACCCGATACTTCGGCTGCCCAAAGCAGACCTCCATCTCCACCTCGACGGGTCGCTTCGTGCCGACACCGTCCTGAACATTGCGGCCGACGAGGGAATCGACCTCGCCGGGCGCGACGAGACTTCGCTGAGAAAGATCCTCTCTCCGCCGCTCGACCCGCCAAGCCTTGAGCGGTACCTGAAGGCCTTTGATGTCACCTGCGCGGTGATGCAGACGCGCAGCTCCATTCGCCGCGTCGCGCGGGAGTTGGTGGAAGACTGCGCAGCCGAAAACATTACCTACTTGGAAGCACGATTCTGCCCGAGCCTGCTGACGCTGGGCGGACTCTCCGTTGCAGAGGTGATCGAGGCCGTGGCGGAGGGTCTCGAAGAGGGAGAGCGGTCAACCGGAACGATGGCACGCCAGATCATCTGCGCGCTTCGTCACCGAGACCTTCGCGAGGGCGTGGAGCTCGCGGAGGCGGCCGTCGCCTTCCGCAGCCGCGGTGTGGTGGCCTTCGACCTCGCCGGGCCGGAAGCCGGGTTTGCGGCCGCATGGCACCAAGAGGCGTTCCGCGTCGCGCGCAGAGGCGGTCTCTGGACGACGGTCCACGCCGGAGAGGCTGATGGGCCAGACTCGATCTACGAGGCGCTGCACACGCTCGGCGCTGACCGGATAGGACACGGGACGACGCTCGTGAACGATCCCGCACTCATGGCATGGATGATCGACAGGGAGCTGCCCATCGAGGTCTGCCCAACCAGCAATGTTCAGACTGGCGCGGCCTCCTCCATCGAGCACCACCCGGTGCGGAGCCTTCTCGAACGGGGCGCCACGGTTGTCGTCTGCACAGACAACCGGCTGGTCTCCGATGTGACGCTCAGCCACGAGCTTCGCGCGGTCGTGAACGCGGCGCATCTGAGCCTGGACGAGACAGGGATGCTTCTGCGACGCGGCTTCTCCTCCGCCTTTGTTTCGCGGGACGAGCGGCACCGCCTCATGGCTGCCTTCGACACGGCGTTCGCGTCGCTCGGGACAGGCAGCTAGGTTGAAGACAGATGGCTGAGCGGGTCGCCAGGGATCGCGCGCATGTGCGCCTGCTCGCGGCGATCAGTGGTGTCGTCGTCTGGATCCTGTACCTCGGGCGCGCGGCCCCCACCACCTACCTGCTCGACAGCTCCGAACTG
>CAIWGR010000446.1 GCA_903912275.1 uncultured delta proteobacterium | reverse complement strand
TCCCTTCGAACTCCACTGGTGGAGTCCGTGGGCAGCACTCGCACGCATCGCCGAGGTGGAGAAGTGCCCGCTTCCAACGGCGCTCGTGCAGGCGGCGCAGACGGGGCCGGAGCCGGTGTCGGCGCTCGTCAGCAAGACGCAGCCTGCACTTCGGCCCGTCTGTGCCAGCCTGCCGCGGATGCTCCACGGCGGCCCCGTCGAAGCGGCACAACAGGCCGGCTTCGGAGCGATGACGCTCGCCCGTTACCTGCAGATGGCCCCCACCGAGGTGCCCATCTACCGCCTGAACCCCGCCTTTGAAGCTGGCTCGCTTTCGGACCCTGAGCTGCTCTACGAGCGGCTCGTTCGTCCCTGACGGGCGTTACTTCGCGCCGCTGCCGGAGCCGCTGCCTGCAGCCGCGCCGCTTCCCGAACCGTCACCCGATCCGGCTGCCACGACGGGTGGAGCGGGAGGCGCCGGCGGAGCCGGAGGCTTGGGCGCGCTTTCCGACAGCACCTTGGCGGCGATGAGGGCAGGGAAGATGTTCTGCGTCCAGACGCGCGGGCAGTCAAAGTGGCCGCACTCAAGAAAGATAGGCTCGGTGCCTGCAGCAGCGGCGAGCGTCGCGGCCTCGTTCGGCTGGATGACCTCATCGAAGCTGCCGTGGATAACGAGGATGGGGCCCTGTCCCTTGTAACCGGCGATCGCGGAGAGGGTGTCGAATCGGTCCCGCGCAAGGAATCCGGGCGCGAAGAACTTCTTGGCGAAGTAGCCGCCGTTGCTGAAGGTCGACTCGAGGATAACGGCGGCAGGCTTGTTCGTGCCATCGAGGAGGGTGGCGACCGCGGCGCCGCCGACGGCGCGCCCGTAGAGAATGATCTTGGTGGGGTCGATGTCGGGCCGCTTGGTGGCCCAGTCGTAGCCCTGCTGCAGGACCGCCTTCACCGACGCCTCGCTGGGCGAGCCGGTCGAGCGGCCGTAGCCGGGGAACTCCACCAGGAGCACACCGATGCCGCGGGCGCGGGGCGGGGCGAAGGCGCTCGCCCAGTCGTCAATCAGCTCGGGTCCGCCGTGGGCGAAGATGATGACAGGCGCGGGTCCCTTCGACGAGACGGTCGGCGGTAAGAACCATGCCTCGGTCTTCTGCCCTGGGGTCTCGAACCAGATATCCTCGGCGCCGGCCGGACGCCGCTCTGCCACCGAGGTCTTGGCCTGGAAGACGAGCCCGCGGCTCGAGAAGAAGACGACCGCAAAGTAGGCGAGAAGGGCCAGCAGGAGGATGCGGACGATGCGTACTGCGACGGGCTTCGGTGCGTCACTCATAGGTTCTCCGGGGGAGGCAGGTGGATCCGTTGTGGTGGGCGACGGCTAGCCCACTCCGCGCGCGAATTCCACTATCGTCGACCTCGTCGCGACCGGATGTCGTTTGCTGCCCAGCCCTCTGCTAGAGGGCGAGGCCAAATCGACGGAAGCGGGTCACAGTCGACGCACGACCACGGGCCGGCAGGGAGTTCCAGCATGGTGCATATGATTCGCGAACAGGCCCTCGCGCTCCCCGGTGTGACGGAGAGCGAACCCTTCGGCCCCGGCCACTTCGTCTACAAGGTCGGAGGGAAGATGTTCCTGCTGCTCTCGCCGTCGGGCGAGGTCGCGAGCATGAACTTCAAGGTGCCTCCGGAAGCGGGTGCGGAGGAGCGGGCCAACCATCCCTCCGTTACACCCGGTTGGCACATGAACAAGCGCCACTGGAGCACCCTGCGCTTTGATGGGCGCGTGCCGAATGCGCTGGTCCTGGGTTGGGTCACGCGGAGCTACGAGCTGGTGGTCTCGGTGCTCCCTCGGAACACGCGTCCGGCTTGACGGGCGCAAGGCCGGATTGCTAGTCAGCCGCCGGCGCGACGGCCCGAAAGGACTGTGGCGAATTGGGCTGTCGTCTAATGGCAGGACAACGGTTTTTGATACCGTTTATCTAGGTTCGAATCCTGGCAGCCCAGCTCTGCGTGCGAGTTCACCCGGTCGGAGATGGGTCCGTGATGGCGGTCGAAGATTCCATTCGCATCTTTTCGGGAACCGCCCACCCTGCGCTGGCAGAGGGCATTGCCGACTATCTCCAACTGCCGTTGGCGAAGTGCCATATCGACCGGTTCGCCGACGGCGAGGTCCACTTCGTTGTGGGCGAGAGCGTGCGCGGCAAGGATGTCTACGTCATCCAATCCCTGCGCAAGCCGGTGAACGACGCCATCATGGAGATGCTGGTGATGCTCGATGCGCTGCGTCGTTCGAGCGCTCGCTCCATCACGGCTGTGATCCCCTACTTCGCCTATGCGCGACAGGATCGCCAGGACCGTCCCCGCACGCCGATCTCGGCCCGTCTGATGGCCGACCTGCTCCAGGCCGCAGGTGTGCACCGTGTGATGGCGATGGACCTCCACGCCAACCAGATCACCGGCTTCTTCGCGGTCCCTGTCGACCACCTAAACGCCTCGGCCGTGTTGCTCGAGGCGATGCGCCGGGTGAACACGGAGGGGCCCGAGAGCTGTGTCGTCGTGTCGCCCGATGCGGGCGGCGTGGAGCGTGCACGCCGGTTTTCGAGCAGGCTCGGTACCGGGCTCGCCATCATCGACAAGCGCCGCTCCAAGCCCAACGTGGCGGAGGTGATGCATGTCATCGGCGATGTGGCTGGCAAGGATGCCTTCCTTGTGGACGACATGATCGACACAGCGGGCACGCTGGTGGGCGCAGCGAAGGCGCTCAAGGCCAATGGAGCGCGCCGTGTCTACTCGTTCGCGACGCACGGCCTCTTCAATGGCACGGCGGTGGAGCGCATCGCGGGCTCGGAGTTGGACAAGGTTTTTGTGACCGATACCATCCCGCCGCGGCCCGATGTGCTGGGTTGTGAGCGAATCGAAGTGCTCTCTGTTGCGGCGACGATCGGAGAAGCGATCAAACGTGTGCATGGGGACTTTTCAGTGAGCAGCCTTTTCTGGTATTGACGGCCCCCCTCGTATTAACCGAGACACGGCGGCCGCAGTGCCGACCGAACACCATGAGATGGAGACAGAGATGAATACGGAGCGTTTGACACTTGAGGTTCAGAGCCGCGAACCCGGTCTGAAGGGTCCGTCGCGCCGCGTGCGCGTCGCCGGTCTGGTCCCGGGTGTGATCTACGGGTCGGGCAGCGCGCCCCGCTCGATCTCGGTTGAGCCGAAGCTTCTTGAGATCGCGCTCCGTTCGGAGTTCGGCTTCAACTATGCCTTCCAGGTCAAGCTGGACGACGAGGCCACCACCCGCCTCTGTATGCTCAAGGCCCGTCAGTTTGATCCTGTCCGCCGCGTCATCACCCACATTGACCTGCTCAATGTGTCGGAGGAGCGTGAGGTTGAGATTCGGGTGCCCGTCAAGCCGGTGGGTCGCTCCGCCGGTGAGCGCGC
>CAIWGR010000445.1 GCA_903912275.1 uncultured delta proteobacterium | reverse complement strand
GCTCATGCGCCGCATCCGCATCCTCGACAAGCTGGTGGACGAGCTCGCCAAGGGGCGGCCGCTCAGCAAGGTGCTGCGCGACAGCGCCGCCTAGGCCGGCATCCCTTCGACCACCACGATGTCGAACGAGGCCGTCTCGGCGCGGAGCGCAATCGCCTCCTGGTAGGAGGCCGAGTAGAAGCAGGCGCGGGCGGCAGCGTAGGAGGGGAAGCGGACCAGGTAGGGGCGGCCTGTGGCGCAGCCCTCCAAGGCTTCGAACCGCTCGCCGCGTGCGATGGGTTGGCCGCCAAACGCGGCAAGCACCGGGCCGGCCACTGCCGTGTAGCGCCCGAAGCCTGCGGGGTCGGTGACGCGAGCAGTGACCTGCCAGTAGCCGGGCGCCGCCGCAGGCGCCTCGGCGAGAACGGGGTAGTCGATGTAGCCCGTATCGCCGCCGCCGTAGTAGGTGGCGGGGTTGGGCTTGGCGAGCGCAGCGTCTGCCGCGAGCCGGGCGACCAGGTCGGGGTTTGCGACGAAGGGAGCGCCGAACGAGACGCCCGCAGCGCCTGCCGTGACCGCAGCCTCTGCGCCATCCCGGTCGAAGCCGCCGTTGAGGATGATTGGCCCGTGGAAGAGGGGACCGAAGGCCGCGACGGTGTCTTGCGGCCAGTGGGGGAAACGGGTCGCATCGGGCGTGGCACGCATGAGGTGCAGGTAGGCGAGGGGCAGGGCGTTCAGCTTCTCGATGAGGTAGGAGAAGGTGGCCAGCGGGTCGCTGTCGACCATGCCGTTGTAGGCGATCGTCGGCGAAAGGCGGATGGCGGCGCGGCCTGCGCCCCAGACGGCCACCAGCCGCTCCATCACCGCGAGCACAAAGCGGGCCCGGTTTTCCACGCTGCCGCCAAAACGGTCGGTGCGCTGGTTGGCGTTATCGACCAGGAAGGCGTTCGGCAGGTAGCCGAAGGCGGCGTGGAGTTCGACGCCATCGAAGCCGGCCCGCTTGGCGTTGGCGGCGGCGGTTGCATAGTCCTCGATGGTGGCCTCGACCTCTTCGGTCGTCATCGCACGCGGCACCTCGTAGGCCTTCGGTCCGCTGGGCGTGAAGTGCATCTGCCCCTCAATGCCAACCGCAGAGGGCGCGAGCGGGAGCGCGCCACCGCGCACCTCCGAGTGGCCCACGCGGCCGGTGTGCCAGAGCTGCATCACAATGGTGCCGCCCTCCTTGTGGACGGCGCTCGTGACACGCCTCCAGCCCTCGACCTGGGCCTCGCTCCAGATGCCCGGCGTCAGCATGTAGCCCTGCGCGGCCGCGGAGATGTTGGTGGCCTCGGTGATGATGAGACCGGCCGAGGCACGCTGGCGGTAGTAGGTCACGGTGGAGTCGCCGACCACGCCGGCTGCATCGGCCCGGTTGCGGGTCATGGGCGACATCACGACGCGGTTACGGAGGACAAGGTTGCCGATTCGGGCGGGGGTCAGGAGCTGCATGGTGTTTCCAAGGTTGCAGGGGTGGGAGGCTGCATTCTGATGGAGTCCGCTGTTTGCACAAAGGATCACTTTTTGGATAGACTGTGCCAATCATGGCACAGATGGATCTCAACGCAGCCCTCGTCTTTGTCCGCGTCGCACAGACCGGCAGTTTCACCGGCGCTGCACGCGAACTCGGCATGCCCAAGACCACCGTGAGCCGGAAGGTGGCGGAGCTCGAGGAGCAGCTGGAGGCCCGGCTGCTCCACCGCACCACGCGCAAGCTCTCGCTCACCGATGCCGGCGCCGCCTTCCTCGACGAGGCAGAGGTAGCACTCGCACGCCTCGAGGCCGCCGAGGCCGCCGTCAGCGAGCTGGCGCGGGCGCCGCGCGGCAAGGTGCGTGTGACCACCACGGTGCCGCTCGGTCAGGGCTTCCTGGCCCCCATCCTGGCAGACTTCCTGAACGCCTACCCGTCGCTCGATGTGGTGGTCCATCTCACCGACCGGCAGGTCGACCTGGTCGCCGACCGCTTCGATGTGGCCATCCGTGCCGGCACGCTCCCCGACTCGGCGCTTGTCTCTCGGCTGCTCGGCACCTCGACCTACCGGGTGGTTGCCAGCCCCGCATACCTCGAAGCCCATGGCACGCCGTCGCGCCCCGCCGAACTGAGCGGCCATGCCTGTCTCCGCTTCGGCAAACAGGGGATGGCCGTGCGCACCTCATGGCCCTTCGGACGGGGCCGCAGGGCCTTTGAGGTTGCGGTGAACGGCCGGCTGGTGAGCGACGACTTTGTGGTGCTCCGCACGGCCGCGGAGCAAGGGCTGGGCATCGCCTGTCTGCCGGCGGCCATCCCGCACGAGGCGCTCGCAGAGGGCCGGCTTGTGAGCCTCTTCGACAGCCTCGCGCCACCGCCTACACCGCTCCATCTGCTCTATGTAGGTGGCAAGCACCTGCCGCCCCGCGTGCGCGCCTTCATCGACTTTGTGCAGCCGCGCATGACTGCTGCGTTGCGGGAGCTTCAGGCAGGGTAGGGTGGGAGAGCGAAGGCTCGTTCTAACGCCTCTTTGTTTCAACACGGCCGCTACGACCACGTTGCTGCTGCCAGGCTTTGAAGCCCGCCGGCCGCTGCCGGTTGCGACGGTGCTTGCTCGCCCGTGACGGCTGTGTCACAGATGGTGGCCTCTCGGAGGTCATTCATGCGGATGCTGCAACTTGTCTGGGTTGTGTTCGTGTTTGTCTGTTCGCAGGGCTGCGTTGCTGCGGGTGGCGGCGCCGCTGCCTCTGGGCCGGAGCGCGGTGGTGTTGACACCGGCCGGCCGAGTCTGGGCGGTGAAGATGCCGGCGAGGTGGATGCTGACGTGGAGCCCGGTCCTCTCGACACCGAGTCGGCCGATGCCGCGGTGGACGCTGAACCGGCCGATACGGAGAACGACGCAACGGCCGACATCGAGCCGGCCGATACGGAGCCTGCCACGGACACGGCTGAGCCGCCGGTCGACGACAACTGCGAGCAGCTCACGGCCGTAGCGGAGCGCACCTATGCGCCGGTCGATATCATCTGGGCCATCGACACATCGGGGAGCATGGGCGAGGAGGCTGCGATTCTGCAATCGCAGATGAACGCGTTTGCGGCCTACTTCGAGACCGTCTCGCTCGACTATCGGGTGATTGTGATCGCCGATGTGGAGAGCGGCACGGGTATCGATGTCTGCGTGCCGCCACCGCTTTCAGGTTCGCCGAGCTGCCCTGAGTCGGACGGTCCGCGGTACCGCCGCATCCGGCACTGGGTCGGGTCCACCGACGCCCTCGAGGTTATCGACGCGGAGTGGAACAACTTTGCAGACTTCCTGCGGCCAGATGCGGAGACACATTTCATCGTGGTCTCCGACGACGAATCACAGATGGATGCGGCCTGGTTCCGCGGCCAGATGGCACCGCGGCTGCCCGGTGGCTTCACCTTCCACAGCATCGTCTCGCTCACCGAGAGCGAGGACTGCTTTCTCTTCTTCTGCGATACCATCGGCTGTAGCGGTCCCAACGGAAGCGCAGAGGCGCGCGGCTCCACCTACATCGACCTCTCCGGGCTCTCGGGCGGCGTTGCTGCCAGCATCTGCGATGCGGAGTGGACGCCCATCTTCGCGCAGATTGCCGAGGGCGTGGTGCGTGGCGCAGGGCTGGCCTGCTCCTACGCCATTCCCGCTGCTCCATTCGGTGAGATTGTTTACGAGTCGGTCCGGGTGGAGTTCCTGAGCGCAGACGGCACCACGCGCGTCGCTGGTGCGCAGGTGGCCGGCGTCTCAGCCTGCTCGTCTGGCGACCAGTGGTACTACGACAACAACGCAGCGCCGACCACGATCGAGCTATGTCCGAACGCCTGCGGCGACCGGGCCGGCTCCATCGAAATCTTCTTCGACTGCATCAAGGTCTGATGCCGATGCGCAGCACGGGCAGGGCTGGCCGCTTTGAACGAGACGGCTGCTGACCGCCTACCCGCGCCGCTTGTCTTCGCGCCTTTCCTGCTCCATGCTGCGGCCCCGTCTTCGTGCGTGACGAACGCGCTGCGCCGCGCTCCGAAACGCCTGCTCACCGAGGCCCTTTGAACCATCGCAACCTCCGCGCCTCCCTCCTCTTCCTCGCCTCGCTCCTGGTCGCCTGTGGCGCCGACAAGAAGCAGACCGACTCCACGGTGGATGTCGCTGCAGACGGCGCCGGCAGCGGGTCGGGTGACACCAGCACCGAGGGCTCGGCAGACGCCTCCGCCGACACCACGCCGGAGCCCGAGCCGACCTACGCCGAGAGCTTCCGCATCGTCCGCATCGACGCCTCTGCCTCGGTCCCCACGCAACTCTCCGTCCACGCCTGCGCCGGCCTCTACAACCGGCGCGAAGGCGGCTCCATCTTCGTCCAGACCGACCCCGATGTGCAGCAGGCCAACATCGACGGCGCCGCGCTCCAGGATGAGACCTGGCTGCCCGCGCTCGGCCTCACAGCGGCAGAGACGGTCAACACCACCGACTTCCTGACCAGCTGCCTCGCCGACTTCGGCGGCTGCGTCCGCTACTCCTACGCGAGCCAGCACGAAATCCTGCCCGCCATCCTCACGGTCGCGGCCGCGGAGGGTGTGCCGCCGCTCGCCGACGAGTCGCCGCTCACCTGCGCCTCGCCGGTCGTCGACGCCACCACCGTCTTTGCCGACAAGACCACCCAGCTCCTCTCCACCCGCTACGTCTACGAGAACTACCTCCACGACACGACAGGCCTCGCGATGCTCAATCCGGGCTACGACCGCAACGCCGCGGACAAGGCAAACCCGCCGCTCATCGACGACATGCCCACGGCGCTGGTCGACTTCGTCTTCGCGCGGAAGCTCTTCGTCATCTTCCTCGTCAACGGCTGCGTCGACCGGAACCCCGAAGAGAACCTCCTCAGCGCCATCGTCAACGAGAGCGGCTGGCCCACGCCGCTCGGCGTCTTCGGCTACAACGACTCCTGGCTCGCCGGCGGCTACGTCTACGAGGCCCAGACCCGCTGCCTGCCCTCGGCCAACATGGGCGCCATCCCCACGCGGACCAGCAACCTCTCTTTCTTCGATACGCGGCGGCCTCCCATCACCGACGCGTCGGAGCTGCCGCAGACGGCGCCCGAGGCCATCACCTACGACCCTGCGAAGCGTTACGTGGCCTTCGTCATCGGCGACGGCGACAACGTGCGCTACATCATGTCGACGCGGCGCGACTGGCTGCAGCAGCGGCTCGACCGGTGCCGTGGCGCGGAGCCCAAGTGCCCGCCGCTCACCTGGACCATCTCGCCCCACCTGCCCGACATCGCGCCCGATGTGCTCCACTGGTACTACGAATCGGCCGCGTCGACCGGCTCCGACTACTTCATGCTCCCGCCGAGCGGCTACCAGTACTCCTACCCCGGCGCGATGCCGGCGGCGGAGCAGGAGAAGTTTGCTGCTGCGACGGAGCGGGTGGCAGCGGTGCTCGGCACCCACAGTACCATCCACTGGGAGTGGTTCGCGGACTGGGCACGGTCGGTGAACAACTTCCTTCCGCGGTATGCCCACGCGGGCAGCCAGATTCACGGCATCTTCCCCGTCAACGTCCCCTACCTGCTCGAGGCCTTCCCCGCCTGGCCGGCCGAGAAGAAGTACCAGATTCTGACGGGTGCGGACGGTGGCAAGGCGGTGCTCTTCCGGTCGCAGTCGTGGCGGGGCGTGGACAACAGCGACGACTTCCATCCGAGCCCGCAGCGCATGTCCGACCGCCTCGCTGCGCTGCCGGCCGGCACCGTGACCTGGGTCTACATGACGAGCGATGGCGGCCTCTCGCTGGAGAACTTCTATGCCGCGCTCATCGACCTGCTGCCGCCGACGGTGCAGCTCGTCTCGACCGACGCGGCGGCCGACCTCGCCTTGCAGGCGAGTGGGAACTGAGGCTCGCCGCGCCGCGTCGAACCGCGCGCTAGGCCAGCCCGACCAGGGTGCGGCTCATGGTGTCGAGCCGATCGGCCGCGGCCTGATCGTGGGCGTGCGGGTTGGGTGAGTGGAGCGGCCAGCCGCCCTTCTTCGCCGCCTTGTCGCGGTAGACGCCCGTCTGGCTGAAGAAGGCGCCGGGCTGCGCGGCGACCTCGGGCGCAAGCAGCGCGTAAAGCGTGGTCTGCGTGCCCTCCCACGGCTCAATCATGCCGGCAAAGAAGAGCGCGGGGCGGAGGATGGTGTTCTGCATCCAGACGGGCAGCGAGTGCCGGATGAGGTTGGTCCGCACCCAGCCCGGATGCACGCTCACCGCGGTGACGCGCGAGCCCTCGAGCCGCCTCGCCAGCGACTTCGCGTGGAGCACATTGGCCAGCTTGGATTGCGCGTAGGCCTGCCAGCCTTCGTAGGGGCGCCTCTCAAAGTTGGGGTCGTCAAAATCGATGCGCCCCTCGAAGCCCTGCGCCATGTCGTGCAGGCAGCTCGACACATTCACGATGCGCGACGGAGCGCCGGCCTTGAGCGCAGGCAGCAGCAGCTCGGTGAGCAGGAAGTGGCCCAGATGGTTGGTGCCGAACTGCATCTCGAAGCCGTCGTGGGTCTTGCTCTTGGGGGTGTTCATGACGCCCGCGTTGTTGACGAGCCCATGCAGCACCGAGTGCTTCGCCAAGAGCTTCGCTGCGAACTGTCGCACCGAATCGAGCTTGGCCAGGTCGAGCTCGGCCACCTCAATCTTCGCGGCCGGCACCCGCTGCAACAGCTCGGCCCTCGCCCGCTCACCCTCCGCGGGGCGCCGCGCTGCGAGCACCACGAGCGCCCCCTGCTTGGCGAGCTGTTCGACCGTCACCAGCCCGATGCCCGAGTTGCCGCCCGTGACGACAATGGTCCGACCAGAGAGGTCCTGAGAAAAGAGCGACGGGTCACACATGAGGGGCTTGGGCACGGGGCACTCCGGGTTGGCGGCGAAAGGCGCAATCGCGCGGAGCGATTCGGCTCGGCGCGGGAGGTTGTCAAGGGCGTGGTGCTGGGGTGACGCCGCCGCTACGGCCCCGTCACCGTGACGGTGATGGCGTCGCCGCCGACCACCACGCCGTGCCGGTACACGGCCTCCCAGCACCAGCGAAAACCAGCGCATCCGTTCCTCGTTTGCGAGGCGAGCCCGTCAGAGCTGATACTTTCGCAGGAGCGGAACGGCGACCTTCTCCATGAGCGCCTGGAGAAGGCGCCACACCAGGCGCCGACGCCAGACGAGGTGGGAGGTCAATACGGCGCTGAATTCGATCGCGGACCGGTGGCCCCGGTTTTCCTTGAAGGAGGCGGCGCCGCTGCTGGCGTGGGCGAGGCAGCTCGCGTCGAAGGCCGCGTCGAGCGTCAGGGAACTCAGCATGCGGTAGAGGCCACGCTCACGGGGAGCGCCGAGATCGTACCCAAACAGCGGGGTGGTCTGCACCCCCTCGACCTGGAAATAGCCCACGATTCCGTCCATTCTTCCGTCGCGCGAGATGCCCAAGACGCCCATCGCGCCGCTCGCAGACACCTCGTTCAGCCACGCCACGGTGAATTGCGGATTCAAGGTGGAGTACTTCTCCAGGTAGAGCTGGCCGTACAGGTTGATGCCACGGTCGAGTTCCTCTGGCGTGAAGGATGCACCCGGCCGGACCGCGTATCCGCTGCGCTCCCAGAGCGCCCGATCGCGCCGTACCTGACGCTGCTCTTCGCGGCTCAGCGAACCTTCGTCGAGGCCCGGAAAGAGGTAGACCTGCCGACTTGGCACCAAGGCGGCGCCGGCCGCACGAAGGTGCTCCATCCAAGCGCTGCAGGTCGTGGGGTTCAGCGATCGAAAGACCACCGCGTGGTCGGGAAAACGGGCCCGTACGGCGTCGGCCACGGCCAGAACCTGCGTCGCTGACAGGCGCGGGTAGAGGTTCGTCGACAGCAGCGCGTTGTTGACGTGCACCACGCGATCGATGTCGCCCCAGCGCAGAAACAAGCCCAAGGCGCGCAGAACCCAGGCGAGCATCCGCTCGAGGCGTGGCGACCTCAGCTCCCGCAGCTCTTCGATGGCGTAGGTGACATAGTGCGCGAAGGGCGAGCAGACGTAGCAGGTGTCCTCGCCGCCTGGATTCACCGTGACGGGCAGAAAGACATCGTCGATTTGGAGCAGCAACGGCGT
>CAIWGR010000444.1 GCA_903912275.1 uncultured delta proteobacterium | reverse complement strand
GCTCGAGGCGACTGCCGCGACAGGGGCCATCGATACATCTGCCGTCGCGCGCCGCAAAGGTGGCGCCATGAAAGGAGCAGACGAGGAGCCGTTCGTGGGGCTGCCAGGTCTCGTCGTCGCAACCGTCGAGCGGGGCGTCGAGGTGGGGGCAGAGGTTCCGAAATGCAACCGTGACGCCCTCTTCTACGAGGAGCCAGGCGGAGCCTCCGTCGGAGAGTTCGACCCGCAGTGGGCTCTCTGCCGCACCGACGGTCTCGGGCGACACGGTGGCGAGGGGTCGGGAGGATTGCATGCAGCGCATTGTGGTTGCGCGGGTGCGGTTTGGCAACCTAAAGTGCGGAGAGGCGGCAGTTTTGTCGGCCTCCACTCCCACGAAGAAGCGAGCGCCATGACTGCCACGCCAACCGCCTCCTCCGCAGCCATGACCAACGCCGCTCCCTGCATCGCAGTGGCGGGGGCAGGTCCGTGGGGCAAGAACCTTGTGCGGAACTTCTATGAGCTGGGCGCCTTGGCCTGGGTCATCGACTCCGACCCTGCGCGGCGGGCCCAGATGGCGGCGGACTACCCCGGCGTGAAGGTGGGGGAGCGGCTGGAAGAGGCGCTGTCGGACGAGGCGGTGCGCGGGGTTGCGATTGCGACGCCGGCCATCACGCACGGGCCGCTTACGCGCCAGGTGCTGCAGGCGGGGCGCGATGTCTTCTGCGAGAAGCCGCTGGCGCTCAGCGTCGAGGAGACGCTGGAGAACATGGTGCTCGCCGACGCGGGCGGCCGCATCCTGATGGTGGGCCATGTGCTGCGCTACCATCCCGCGGTGGTGGAGGTGATCCGGCTGGTACAGGCGGGCAAGGTGGGGCGGCTCAAGTATGTGGCGTCGCACCGGCTCGGCTGGGGGCGGATCCGGAATGTGGAGAATGTACTCTGGAGCTTCACGCCGCATGATGTGTCGACGCTGCTGGCGGTAGCCGGCGAGATGCCGAACCGGGTGTCGGCGGGCGGTTCGGCCTTTGTGCAGCCGAAGATTCACGACATCGTGACCACGCGGCTGACCTTCCCCTCGGGGCTCGAGGCCCATGTGTTCGCCTCGTGGGTGCACCCCATCCGGGAACAGCGGCTCGTGATCATCGGCGAGACCGGCATGCTGGTCTTTGACGAGCTGGCGGAGCACAAGTTGTCGTTCCACGAGAAGCATGTGACCTTCGAGGAGGGGCGTCCCGTGACGACACCGTCGGAGGCGATCCCGATGCCCTTCGTCCCCTTTGAGCCGCTGAAGGCAGAGGCGATGGCCTTCGTGCGGGCGATCGAGACGCGGGAGCAGCCGGTGACCGACGCGCGGGAGGGGCTCAATGTGCTCCGCGTGATCGAGGCGGCGCAGTCGAGCATGGACGACGACGGCCGCACGGTCGAGCTGACAGCCGAGCCGCTGGCGGCGCCGCGGGGCTGGTTTGCGCATGAGAGCGCGACGGTGGATGCTGGTGCACGCATCGGACGGGGCGCCCGCATCTGGCACTACAGCCATGTGTCGTCGGGCTCAGAGGTGGGCGAGGAGAGCAGCCTCGGCCAGAACTGCTTTGTGGCCAAGGGTGTCAAGGTGGGGCGGGGCTGCAAGATCCAGAACAATGTCTCGCTCTATGAAGGGGTGGAGCTGGAGGATGAGGTCTTTGTGGGCCCGTCGGCCGTGCTGACGAATGTGGTGAACCCGCGCGCCCATGTCTCGCGGAAGGATGCCTATGCGAAGACGGTGCTGCGGCGCGGGAGTACGATCGGCGCCAACGCGACGGTGGTCTGCGGCGTGGAGGCGGGCGCATATTCCTTCGTGGGCGCGGGCGCCGTGGTGACACGAAATGTGCCGGCCTTTGCACAGGTGACGGGGAATCCCGCGCGGCTGTCGGGCTGGCGGTGCCGTTGCGGAGAGCGCCTTTCTGGCGCGGGTGTGTCGGTGGGAACAACGCTAACCTGCGACAGATGCGGGGATTCCTACAAGTTGGTTGGCGAACGCGAACTTTCTTGGCAAGAAGGTGCGAAACCCTGAGGTCATCTTTGAACCGACCTTCTCTCTCCCAGCTCTTTGCGACGGCGAAGCAACGCGCCGGAGGTCTACGCGACCGGGCGGAGCGCCTGCGCGAGGCGGGCGGGCTGTCGTCATTGATGCGGCAGATGGAGGAGATGATTCGGGAGGAGGAGCGGCGGATCGCATCGGGTCGCCATCCGCTGCACGCGGGATACGCGGGGACGGTGAGCCTCTGGTATGCCCGATTGGAGCTTCGGCCCGGGGTAGATAGCGCCGAACTCCGGCGGCAGTACCGGTCGCTGATGCGGCAGTACCATCCTGATAAGTTTGCCGCCCATCCGGGTGGAGAGCGTCTGGCGACCCGTGTCGCGCAGGAGCTGACCGTCGCCTACGAAGGTCTGTTGGAACATCTTGGGGAGAATTGACCATGCAGGATGCCTTTGCCTCGCTCATGACCCGTCGCGTCTGGTTGGTTGCGCACGATCACCTTCACGATGAGTATCTGATCGCGGGGACCCAGCAGGTTGCGATCCGTCCTTCGCCGCGGACGCTCTACGAGAAGGTGCGGATGATGACGCCGGAGGCGGAGTCGGCGCTGCTGTTGGCCTCTCCGACGCGGCGTGCGCAGCAGACGGCGGCGCGGCTGATTCCGAACGCGATCTGGGAGTCGCTGGAGGCGCTTTCGCCGCAGCGATTCGGCGAGTGGGAGGGCCGCACCTGGCAGGATGTGCGGGAGCAGGATCCCGCGCGGGGCGAGGCCTACTGGAACGAGTATTCGCGGGAGCGTGCACCGGGCGGCGAGTCGCTGCAGGAGGTTTCGGAGCGGCTCGAGCATTTCCTGTCGGGTCTTCTGAACCGTCCGCGTTGGGATCGCTGTGTGATTGTGACGCACCCTGAAATTGTCCGCGTTCTGATTTGCCAGATTCTGGAGATTCGTCTTCAACAGTCGTTGAAACTCTCGATTGAACCGCTGTCGACGACGGCCATCTCGCACTCGTTGCTGGGCTGGCAGGTTGATGGCGTCAACCTCATGCCGCAGTAGCCTCATCCATGTCCAACGCAGCCTTTGCCCGAACCACGCTCACCCTGACCCTCTTGCTGCCGGTGCTCGGCTGCGGCGCAACGCAGGAGTCGGGCGACGGCGGCTGCGGGCCGGTGCTGGCGGGACAGTCGACGGAGGAGGCATCGTCGCGCATTGCCTGTTTTGCAGACCGCCCTGCCCTGGAGGCTGCGGCGGGCTGCCGTGGAGCGACTGACCACGCCACAAGCCTTGCGCCTGAGCAGTTGGGTGCGGCGGTGAAGTTGGTGCTGGGTGCGAAGGTCCGTGAGGATGGCGCCTGGGTTGCCGGCGTTCTCGGCGCGGTCGCGGAGGACAAGGAGCGCGCTGCTGCAGTGGCGCAGGCGATGTTCGGCTCGTTCGATTTTGCGGTGCACGGCAACTCGTTTGCGGCGGCGGTTGGCACGCCGGGGCAGACAGCGTTGGGCTCGCAGCTGACGGCCGCGCCGGAGGGGTTTGCATCGCAGCTGGTGAGCCTGGGGCTGAGCTCGGGTCTGGCAGGGCTGGTTGCGGCGGCGCCGGCGGTGGTGGAGAAGATGGAGGCGACCGATCCGGGACTGGTCTCCTATGCGGAGCAGATTGCGGGTTCGACGGCGCCGAAGAGCGCCTCGGAGCGGAGCATCCTGGTGAAGACGGGCAAGTGGAGCCCTGGCGAGATCATCCGCTGTTTCAAGCGGGAGCGGCCTGACTGCAGCGCGTGGGAGGGGACTTCGCCGCTGCAGCTGTTCAGCCAGGTGCGGGTGACGCAGGGGCGGACGGCGAGCGATCTTGTGGGCCTGATGCGGAGCGGTCAGCTGGACGAGGCCTCTGCGAAGGCGGTGGTGACGGGCGTCACGACGGGCGAGTATCCGAACCGTGGTGCGATGACGACCTCGCTGCTGCTCGACATGACCGACACGACTGTGCCGGAGCCCATGCGTCGGGTGATTGCGACGACGCCAAGCCCGGGTGCCTGCACCTTGGACAAGGTGTCGAGCCTCTTCTCGCGGGTACGGGCCGTGGCCTCGCATGGCGATGCCAAGGATGGCTCGATCTGGGAGTCCTATGTTGCGGCCTGCAAGCCGCTCTGGACGCTGGAGGAGCTCGCAGGTGCGGTTGCGGCGGGCTCGCAGTTGGGTGTGTCGGAGGCCTTTGGGCAGACGCTGCGGGCGGAGCTGAAGGGGCGTGCTGGCGAAGTGACCTGCGAGGCGACGGCGGCCTGGGTTGCGGCATCGAAGGATCGGATGACGGCGTCGCCGATGTTTGCGGCGGTACCGGCGGTTGCGCTCTCGGTGGCGCCTGCGTCCTGCCGCGGCACGCTGTCGGCGGCGGTGACAGCGCTGGTGAACGACGAGCGGGCCTACGGCGAGGCACGCCTCGCCGGGGTGGAGGCGCAGCTGTCGGCGGGCGATCGCGGCGGTTGCGGGAAGGTCGCGAGCGCGCTGGCATGGCGTGATTCGGAGACCCATCAGGGTCCGGGGGCCTGGGCGGAGAGCGCGGCAGGTCGCATTCGTGGGCTTTGCCGCTAGTGGGTCTCGAAAAGTTACTTTCACCCGCAGCGGAACTTTGCTAGAGAGGGCGCCCCTCAGATGCGGACGGTGAGTATTCGCCGGTTGTATCGAGCGGACAAAAGCAGTGCCAAGCGTGGCTTGGTTGTTTGATTTTTGGAGCATTACGGAGCTCAGGCATGTCTCGATACATCGGTCCTCGCGTCAAAAAACTGCGTTCGTTCGGCGTCGATCTTCCGGGTCTTTCCCGCAAGTCGATGGATCGCCGCCCGACCGCTCCCGGCCAGCATGGACCGACGCGTCGCCGGAAGATCTCGGACTACGGTCGTCAGTTGGCCGAGAAGCAGAAGCTCCGTTACAACTATGGTCTTGGCGAGCGTCAGTTCCGCCGCCTGATCCTCGAGGCTCGTAAGTCGAAGCTCGGTGCAGGCGACAAGCTTCTCGAGCTCCTTGAGCGTCGTCTGGACAATGTGGTCTTCCGCGCCGGTTTCGCGGCGACCATCCCGGCTGCCCGTCAGCTGGTTGCCCACGGCCACATCACGGTCAACGGCAAGCGGGTGAGCATCCCCTCCTACCGCATTCAGGTTGGCGACGTTGTTCGCCCCAAGGATGCCAGCCTCCAGCTCAAGGCGGTGCACGCCTCGCTGCAGTCCCCATCGCTTTCGTCGCCCGAGTGGCTCGAGTGCGACAAGAGCCGCGTCCTTGCACGCGTCATGTCGCTCCCCGACAAGGGCTCGGTCCCCATGCCGATCGACATCCAGCTGGTCATCGAGCACTACTCGAAGCGCATCTAGTTCCGGCGGGCCGAGCGAAGGAAGTCGGGAACCCTCTCTCCGACGCGATGCCCTCCAACGGAAGAAATTGGCCCGCCCTCACGGCGCGGGCTATTTTCGTTTTTGACCCCTCTCATCGTACGGTTCTTTCATGAAGCATCAGATTGTTCTTCTGCCCGGCGACGGCATCGGCCCCGAGATCGCCGAGGCTGTGCGCCGCATCCTCGACGCCTCGGGCGTCGCCATCGAGTGGTTCCACGCCGACGCCGGGCTGGCCTCGATTGAGAAGTATGGCGACGCCATCACCGACGAGACCCTCGCCCTGCTGACCGAGAAGAAGGTGGCCCTCAAGGGTCCCACCACGACGCCCGTGGGCGGCGGTCACCGGAGCATCAATGTGCTCATCCGCAAGACGCTCGGCCTCTTCGCCAACGTGCGCATGGTGCGGAGCCTGCCCGGCGTGAAGACCCGCTATGAGGAGATCGACCTGGTGGTGGTCCGCGAGAACATCGAGGACACCTACGGCGGCCTCGAATACCTGCAGACGGCCGACGTGGGCTCCTGCCTGAAGTTCATCACGCGGCAGGGAACGGCCGACGTGGTGCGCTACTCGTTTGAGTATGCCCGTCAGATGGGGCGCAAGCGGGTGACGGCCGTCCATAAGGCCAACATCCACAAGCTGGCAGACGGCATGTTCCTCGACACCTTCCGCGAGATCGCGGCGGAGTACCCGGAGATCGCGGCCGACGACATCATCGTCGACAATGTCTGCATGCAGCTGGTGACCAAGCCGACGCAGTTCGACGTGCTGGTGCTGCCCAACCTCTATGGCGACATCGTGAGCGACCTCTGCGCGGGGCTCATCGGCGGCCTCGGCGTGGCGCCCGGCTCAAACATTGGCCACAAGCTGGCCATCTTCGAGGCGGTCCATGGCTCGGCGCCCGACATTGCCGGCAAGGGCATCGCCAACCCCACGGCGCTGCTGCAGAGCGCCATTCACATGCTCCGCCACCTTGGTGAACTCGAGGCTGCTGCGGCGGTCGAGAAGGCGCTCCACGAGACGCTGGCGGCGGGCGAGAAGACGGGTGACCTGGGCGGCAAGCTCGGGACGACGGCCTTTGCTGATGCGATCATCTCGCGGCTGACGCCGGTTGCTGCCGACCGGGCCGTGACGCCCGTTCGTGTGAAGGCCTTCGGCCACACGGAGACCCGCACGGTGAGCGAGGAGCTCTGCGGCGTGGATATCTATGTGAAGTCGACGGCGGAGCCGGTGGTGCCTGCCCAGGTGGGCGCGCTGACCTACAAGGGTGCGACCAACCGGGGCGCGGAGGTGACGGATGCGAACCGTGAGAACCTGACGCTGGTGGACTGGTGGCGCTGCCGCTGGATGGCCGACGGTCCGATCGGCCAGGCGGAGATCGTGGCGCTGCTCGGTGCACTTGGCGAGACGCCCTGGATGCACGTGGAGAAGCTGACGAAGTTCAACGGCAAGAAGGGCTGGGCCTAGTCGCCGTCGTCGGCCGAGAGGTCGGCGCGGGTGATGTCGAGCTTGCGCAGGATATACTCGACGCTCTTGCGGTGGACGCCCGCGATGCGTGAGGCCTTGGAGATGTTGCCATCGGTGCGCTCGAGGAGCTTGGTCCAGTAGGCCCGCTCGAAGGCATCCACGAGGTGGCTCTTGGCCTCCTTGAAGGGCGCCTCGACATCTACGACGAGGTGGCCCGAGGGGTCTGCGACGATGGTGGGTGAGGCCTGGCGCAGATCTTCGCCGACGACGAGGAACTTCTCCTCGACCCGTCCGCCTGTGGCGAGCAGGGCGGCCCGCTCGACGAAGTTGCGGAGCTCGCGCACGTTGCCGGGCCAGCCATGGGCCTTGAGGCGCTCCATGGTGGCATAGGAGATGGTGAGCGGGTCGCGCCCCTTGGTGGCGGCGGCGAGGAAGTGCTCGACGAGGAGGGGGATGTCGTCGGGGCGATCTTTGAGGTCGGGCAGGTGGAGCTGCATGACGGCGAGGCGGTAGTAGAGGTCTTCGCGGAAGGTGCCGCGGGCGACCTCTTCGCGGAGGTTGCGGTTGGTGGCAGCGACGACGCGGACGTCGACCGGGATGACCTCGTTGCCACCGACCCGTTTGACCTCGCGGCGCTCGAGGGCGCGGAGGAGCTTGGGCTGGAGGTCGGCGCTGAGTTCGCCGAGCTCGTCGAGGAAGAGGGTGCCGCCGCTGGCCTGTTCGAAGGCGCCAGCCCTGCTCGAGACCGCGCCCGTGAAGGCGCCTTTGACATGGCCGAAGAGCTCGGACTCGATGAGGTCGCGGGAGACGGCCGAGCAGTCGAAGACGATGAAGGGGGCCTTGCGGCGCGGGCTCTGCTGGTGGACAGCCTCGGCGACGAGCTCCTTGCCTGTGCCGGAGCGGCCTGTGATGAGCAGGGTGATGTCGGCCGGCGCGATGCGCTCGAGCTGGCCGAAGACCTCACGCATGAGGAGGCTGCGGCCGACGAGATTGCCGAAGCGGTTCTGGCGGGAGATGCGGACCTCGACCTCGTCTTCGGTGGGCTCGAAGCGGATGCGGGTGTCGCCGACGGTGAAGGTGGTGCCGGGGGCGAGCCAGGCCTCTGCGATGCGGAGGTCGCCGATGCGGGTGCCGTTTTTGCTGGTGAGGTCGCGGAGGCGGTAGCCGCTGGCGTCGACCTCGATGGCGCCGTGGCGGCGCGAGACAGCGGCGTCGTCGAGGACGAGGTCGTTGTCGAGTCCTGAGCCGAAGAAGACGCGGTGGAGCCCGAGCTCGACCTCGTAGGCGGGCCGCTTGGCAGGCTGCACGACCAGACGAAAACGGCGGAGTCGGAGCGACTCGGTGCCGTTGTCGAGGAGGAGGGTTCTGGTGTGTTCGACGGTCAAGCGGGTGCTCCGCGGCAGAGTGGCCACGATACAGGGATGGTCACTTCCAGTCGATGCGAACCTGTTCTTGCTGACCGGGTGCGACCTTGCCAACCCAGCTGTCGATGCGTCCATCGCGTTTGCTCCGGATGGTGAGCGTGCGATCGCCGGCGGGGATCTCGACGACCTGGGCCAGCTCGATGAGCTGGATGGGCGGACCGCCGTCGATGGAGAGGGTCCCGAGAAGGGGCGGTTCGATGAAGCGGAAGGTGAAGCGGCCGGGGGCTGGTGCGGGGGCAGCGGGGCGCATCTTATCGGGCAGGCCATCGCCTGGCTGCGCAGGTGGGGTGATGGGGGCGGCATCCGTGGTCGCTTCGGGCGCGGCGGCAGGAGCGGCAGGGAGCGGCTCGAGGAGGCGGGCAAAGAGGGTCTCGCCGGCGGTGACGCGGTGGCGCTCGGAGAGGCTCTTGTAACCGGCCAGCTCCATCGTAACGGTGTGTTCGCTGTCCGGGAGGAGGAGGGCGGGGGTACCGGCAGGGAAGGCGGGGCCGCCGTCGATGCGGACAGCAGCACCGGGCGGCGTGGACTGGAAGAGGAGCGAGATGGGCTCGGCGGCGAGGCCGACGCTGACGGTGGTCTCGGTGGGGAGGTCGATCTGTTGCTCGCTGGCGACGAAGCCCTTCTTCTCGAGGCGGAGGAGCCCGGTGGTCTGGCGCACCCGGGTGTCGAGCGGGGTGCGACCGACAAGCTCGTCGTTCCAGTAGACGGCGGCGCCGGCCGGTTCGGAGGTGACCTGAAGCGGCGCGCGGGTGAGGCGGGGCCAGAGGAAGGGCGTGAGGCCGAGCGTGACGAGGGCGAGCGCGATCACGGCGAACCAGAGGCGGCTCCGCGCGGGGGAAGGCGCAGGGCGGACAGCGCGGGTGCGGGTGATGGAGGCGGCGTCGAGGCGGGGCGAAGATGGGGGCGCGGAGCGTGCCGAGCGGTCGCTGCCCGTGGGGCGCGAGGGGGTGAGGTGGCGGGCACCGGACTGGCTCTGCGCGGCCTCATCGAGCTGGGCGTTGAGGAGGTCGTTGAGGCTCATGCCGCTGGTTGGGGCCGGCTCGGCCATGAGGCGTCCGACGTGGCGTGCGAGGAGTGCGTGGGTGACGGGGCCGGTCTCACTGAAGAGCAGGCGCATGAGGCCGAGCAGGAGTTCGTCGACCTCTTCGAAGCGGTCGTCGGGGCTGGTGGCGATGGCCCGCTCGACGAGTTGTGCGAGCCCTGCGGGGAGGTCGTCGCGGAGGTCGGTGATGGGCCGGTGTTCGCCGCGCTGCACGCGGGCGAGGACCTCCATGTCGGAGCCTGTGGAGACGGGTCGTTCGCCTGTGAGGAGCTCGTAGAGGACGACGCCGAGCGAGTAGATGTCGCTGCGGTGGTCGAGCCGCTCGCCGCGGGCCTGTTCGGGGCTCATGTAGGCGAGTTTTCCGCGGAGTTCGCCGGTGGCGGTTCGGACGGCCTGGTCGGGGGCGATGGCGATGCCGAAGTCGACGAGCTTGGCCTCGCCGTCGCGCGAGATGAGGATGTTGGAGGGCGAGACGTCGCGGTGGACGAGGCCGAGGCGTCTGCCTTGGTCGTCGCGCCGGTTGTGGACATAGGCGAGGCCGCGGCAGATCTCGGCGATGATGAAGAGGGCGAGCTGGTCGGGGAGGCGTGCGCCACGGGCGAGTTCGGCGCGGTGGATGGCGCGAAGGTCCCAGCCGTCCACATGGTCCATGGCGAGGAAGAGGGCGCCGTCGTGCTCGCCGACATCGAAGACGGGGACGAGGTTGCCGTGCGAGAGGCTGGTGGAGATGCGGGCCTCTTCGAGGAAGCGGCGGGCAAAGGCCGGGTCTTCTGCGAGGTGGGGGAGCATGCGCTTGATGACGAGCTGCTTCTGCCAGCCGGAGGCGCCCTGCATGCGAGCGAGGTAGACTTCGCCCATGCCACCGCGCGCGAGGAGGCGGAGGAGTTCGTAGCGTCCGAACTTGATGGGTGCGTCGGGGGATTCCAAACGGGCGACTCATGGACTTGCGGGCAGGGTTGCTTGCTAGAAGCCTTCCGTGATCGTGTCGAGAGCAGGCGGTTTTGACAGCCTGTGCGCGATGGATCAGGATGGCGACATGGCGTGGATGGCACAGCAGGTGAGCAGGGTTTCGTTTGGCCTCGCGGCGTTGCTGCTGTCGGGCTGGCTGGGCGGCTGCGGGGCTGCGCGGATTGCGGCTCCGCCTGATGCCTATGGTTCGGTGGCCTCGCTGCTGGCTGTGGTGGAGGGAAAGGCGAACCCGCTGCGGACGCTTCGGATGCGGAGCACGGTGGAGGTCTACGCGGCGGGCGAGCGGGTGAAGGCGCGTCAGGTGGTGGTGGCGCAGATGCCGGATCGGTTCCGGTTTGAGACGCTCTCTCCGCTCGATACGTCGCTCTCTGTGGTGGCCTGCGACGGCGGTCGGTTGTCGCTCTATGACCTGCAGGCGGGGCGGTTTCTGACCGGGGCTGCGACGGCCTCCAACATCGCCGCGCTGACGCGGATTCCGCTGACGGCGCCCGACCTGGTGCGGCTGCTGATGGGTGGGCCGCCGGCGCTGTCGGAGGCGGACGGCTGGGCGATGGCGTGGGACGAGCGGCTGGGCGGGTATCGGTTGTCGCGGACGGCGGCCGATGGTTCGCTGCAGGAGCTCTGGCTGCGTCACGGTAGTGGTTCGCTGCTGGCGCTGCGGGTGACAGATGGCGCGGGGCGGGTGGTGCTTCGGGTGACGACGGCGGCGCCGTTCGACGTGTCGGACGGAGCGCAGCAGGTGACGCTGTCTCGGCGGCTGGAGCTCGAGCTTCCGCAGGAGAAGACGCAGGTGCTTGTGGAGGTTGGCAGCGCGCAGCTGGGTGTGGAGCTGGACGCGATGTTGTTCGCGCTGCCTGTGCCGCGCGGGATGGAGGCTGAGCCGCTCGGCGTAATGGGAAGATGAGATGATCGACGACCAGAGATTCGGAGCGGTGCTGCTGGAGCGTTCGCTGCTGACAGAGGTTCAGGTGCGGCAGCTGAGCGCGCTGGCGTCGTCGCGGCAGACTTCGGTCTACCGTGCGGCGGTGGAGTCGCGTGCAGTGGAGGAGGAGACGGCGGTTCGGATCGCGGCCAAGTTGCTCGGCGTGAAGGCGGTCTCGCTGAAGGGGTTTGCTGCGACGCCGGAGCTGGTGAAGATCTATCCGCAGTCGATGATGGAGCAGTACCGGTTTGTGCCGATTTCGCTCGAAGAGGGGCGGCTGTTTCTGGCGATGGAGGACCCGACAGACAGCGAGGCGCTCCGGGTTGCGAGCGAGCTCTGGAGCGGCGCGGTCACGACGATTCTGGTGGGGCCGTTGGACCTGATGGAGGTCTTCCGCCGCCTTCGCGGTGGAGCCGTTGTTGTGGCGCCCAAGTTGGAGGCAGCGCCCTTCCGCTTCGCGGAGACCGTAGTCGCGGGACGGGCGCCGATGCAGGCGTCGCCGGCGCTGGGGTCGGCGCTGATGTCACGGGCCGATACCGAGCGGGCGCATCGGGCCGCGGGTCAGCCGGCGCGGCAGGGCCCCATCGATGTGGTGCTGGATGAGGAGAGCGGCGAGCTGGAGACGACGGCGCTTTCGGAGCGGTCTGCGCCCGCCTCCGATCCCTTTTCTACCGAGAGCCTGCCCGCGGGACAGGTCTCTTCGCCCTTCCTGCTGAGCCTTGGTGACAACGCGGCGGTGAGCCGGGCAGAGGTGGCGGCACGGGCGGTTCGGCAGGCGGCTCCGGATGAGCTCCTGCGAGCGCTCGTTCGGGCGCTGGTGGCGCGCGGTCTGGTGAGCGAGGCCGAGCTGGCGGAGCAGTTGCATCGCAAGAAGTAGGCGTGGCGGCGGGTCTGGTTGCTTGCGCATGCGAGTAAGTCGAATAGAATGCGGCGCAGGTCTGTTGCGCCCTCCCCTGCTGACGAGTCTGTGATGATGGGATTGAATCGTAGTTTGCCCGCAGGGCTCTGCTGTCTGCTTCTGATGGCGAGCGGTTGCTCCAAGTCTACGGAGGAGGCGAGCACCGGTTCAGGTGAGACGGCATCGAGCGGGAGCGCCGCGCCGGAGGCGCCGGCGAAGGTCGCAGCGAAGCCGGCAGACCCCACGGAGGAGCCTGTTCGTGAGCTGTCGCCGGAGGAGGTTTCGGCGCTTCGGAGCGTGGTCGGTCTGACGCCGCCGGAGCCGCTGGCGGTGAGCGAACTCCTGACGCGCGCCGACGTGCGTGAGATGACGAAGTATGAGGAGGTGCTCGCGGAACAGCCGCTGGATGGCCTCGCGCCGAGCCCGACCTACAACGCGGTACGGATCGGGAGCGAGACGATGTTCGGGGCGTCGCTGCAGGTGTGGCGGCCGCTTGAGGCACGCCAGGCGGGAAGCCGTTTCTTGCGCTTGAAAGATACCTACATCGCCGCAACGGTCGACACGACCCCGGTGGGCGACGAGGCCTTCTTCGGGGCGTTTGGCGAGACGGTCCACTACGCCTTCCATCACAAGGCGAGCCGCTCGGTGGCGGTGGTCACCTGCGCGGTCAAGCTGTGCGACGCGGAGAAGGTAAAGGCGCTGGCAGACCGGGTGGCGAGCCGGCTGTAGCCCGTCAGCGGGGTGCGAGCAGCCGCAGGCTGGAGGGCACTCCGACGAAGCGGAAGGCATCGCGCTCGATGAGCCAGAAGAGGATCTGGCGCACCTCAAGTTCGCTCCATCCGTCGGCGGTGAAGCGGCGGAGGAGGTCTCCGATGGACTCGCGCGGGCCGATGTTCATCGCGAGCCGGAGCGCGCGACCGAAGACGCGGACACCGCCGAAGGTACCGTCGGTGGTGGTAGGCTCGAGCGGATGGTCTTCGAGCTCGGAGACGTAGCTGCGGAGGTAGGGGAGCGCGCATCGCTCCTTCACGCCTGCCGCGATGAGCTGGTCGAGGTCGAAGCCGGCCTCCATGGCGTTTCCCGCGTCCTGTTTGTCTGGCTCCCAGACCCAGATGCCCTCGGAGACACCGATGAGGGCGAAGATGTCTTCGCGGAGCCGATCACAGAGTGCCGTGAAGAGGGTGTGGGGCGAGAGGACACCCTCGGAGACGAGGGTGTGGCCCAGCTGTCCGCCGTAGCGGGCGGCGCGGACGAGGGCATAGGAGAGCTGCTCGGGCGAGATCAGGTCGAGGTCGACGAGGTAGCCGCCGAAGCGGGCGTCGGGCGACTCGGAGTCGACGACGACGAGGCTCCCTGCGCGGGCGTGGAGGGAGATGGTTCGGTCGCTGTGCCAGAGGCGGAGGCGTCCGGTGAGTCTGTGGGAGGAGAGTGCGTGGAGCAGCTGTACGATGCTTCCGCTGGAGAGGCTTCCGCGGAGGGTCTCGCGGGTGGAGCCCTCGAGGCTGTCGCGCGGTGGGAAGGCGAGGTTGGGCTGGACGGTAGAGTCTACGCGGAGCGAGGGGGAGTCGCCGCTGGGCGCGTGAGACTCGGCGGCGGGGAAGGAGCCGGAGGCGGAGGCCTGCCGCCCCTTCTTCTGCCGCTTGGGATTGAAGCCTGCGAGGGCGAGCTCTTCCCAGTCGCGGTTGAGGGGGCCGTCCTGGTGGAGTGAGTTGAAGGAGTGCAGGTTCTCGGGCTCGCCGACGAGGGTCGGTTCGACGCCGCGGGGGATGCCGGAGAGGGTGGGGAAGACATCGGTGGTGAGCCAGAGGCCGCCGGAGACCGAGACCCGCTCATGGACGGAGTGGGGGGTCGCGGTGAGGAGCCGGTGCAGCTCGGGGAGCGTCATGGGGCCATGGACTTGGCCCTGGGCGTCGCGGAATCGGAAGCTGGGGGCTGCGGGTGCGGGCACGGGGGCTGGCAGCACCTCTTGCGAGGTCCTGCGCCGCTTGGCTTCGGCGACGACGCTCTCGGCGAAGGTGTCCTGGAGGACTTTTGCGAGGAGGTGGGGGCCGAGCTCGAGCGCTTCACGATCTGCGAAACCCTGCAGCGCCTCTGCGAAGTCGGCGCCGGAGGCGAAGCGCTCATCGGCAGACTTGGAGAGGGCACGGAGGAGGATGTCTCGGAGTGCGATGGGGACATCGCGGAGCCGGGTGAGCTCCTCGGCGATGCTGACGTCGCGGATCTTGAGCATGACATCGAGGTCGCTGGGAGCCTTGAAGAGCCGGCTCATGGTGAGGAGTTCGAAGAGGACGACGCCTGCAGCGAAGAGGTCGGAGCGGAGGTCGATCTCCTGTCCTGTGACCTGCTCGGGGCTCATGTAGCCCATCTTTCCCTTATGGGTCCCGCCCTCGGTGAGATTGCTCTGGAGGCCCGACTTGGCGATGCCGAAGTCTGCGACCTTCACAGCCCCCTGGTAGGAGAGGAGGATGTTGGAGGGTGAGACGTCGCGATGGACGATGGTGAGCGGCTCGCCGATGGGGCTGGTGGCGTGGTGGGCAAAGTCGAGTCCGCGGAGGACCTGAATGGCGATGTAGACGGCGACGGCGACCGGGATGCGGAGCTTGGTGCGGGCGCGGGCTGCGAGGAGGTCGAGGAGGTCTTTGCCGGAGACATACTCCATGGCGATGAAGTACTGCCCCTCGACCTGTCCGAGGTCGTAGATCTGGACCACGTTGGGGTGGTTGAGCCAGACCGCGACGCGGGCCTCGTCGATGAACATGCGGACGAAGTGGGGGTCTTCTGCGAGCGAGGGGAGGATGACCTTGACGGCGCACTCTTTGGTGAAGCCATCGGCGCCCTGGAGCATGCCGCGGAAGACGTCGGCCATGCCGCCTCGACCGATGCGATCGATGAGGACGAACTTACCGAAGCGACAGGGGAGTTCAGAGAGCAGGGCCATGGCTTCCGGCACGGAGGAGTGTTGCGCCGCGCAGGGTGGCAGGACGCGGGCGGGTAGGCAAAGAAGCGGCGGTCAGAAGGCCTGATCGATGCGGACATGAAGCATGGGATCGCCCTGCTCCACGAGGCCACCGGTGAGGAGCGGGAATCCGAGATCGACGCTCCATACGAAGGATGCAGCCTGCGGGAGGAAGGAGCGGAAGCCGAGCCCTGTGCTGAGGAGGGCATCGTGGGTGTTGGCGTCGCCGCGGGCGGTGGCAGCGTCGACAAAGAGGACGGCGCCGACGCGGGCGAGGAAGGAACGGAGTGGCAGGCTCCGCCACTCGAGGTTGGCGCGGATGAGCCCCTCGGAGCGGAGCGCCGAGGGGGCGAAGCCGCGGAGGGCCTGGTCGCCGCCAACGGTTTCGTAGCTGCGCGCGCGGTTGATGCCACGCTCGATCCAGCCGGTTCGGAGGTGGAGGCGGCCGGCCAGTTTTGGCGGCGTGACGGCGCGGAGCTCGGTCCAGCCGATGGTATTTTCGAGGCCGTCGCCGAAGCTGAGCGCGCCACCCGCGGCGAGCCGGAGGAGGTCGTCGCCGAGAGGAGCGCCGTTCCAGGAGAGGTCGGCGGAGAGGTCTTGGGTGGCGCGGGTGGCACCGAGGAGCGGGTCGCTGAAGGAGGCGTCGAGGGTGACGGTAGGCCCGTCGCGGAGCTCCTCGGAGAGGCCGAAGAGGCGGTAGTCCTGGAGGCTCCGGTAGCGGGCCTCGAAGAGGGTCCAGCGGAGCCCGGGTCCGACGCGCCTTTCGTCGTCGGGGAGCACCTGCTGCTTGAAGGCGGCGCGGAGTGTGTCGTCGGAGGTGGAGGCCAGCTCCGAGGAGGCCTCCGACCAGCTCAGATAGGGGGTGTAGAGCTGTCGCCAGGCGGTGCCGCGGGCGAAGGTGGTGGAGAAGACGGCAGAGGTGCTCTCGCTGCGCCAGAGGGCCTCTATGGCCTCGGCCGCCTCTGTGTCGGGGTTGTCGAAGCGTGCGACCTGCGCGCCGTCGTAGATGGCGAAGAGGCGGTTCTGCGCCGCGGCGGAGAGCGACCAGCCGAAGCTGTCTGCGGCGGTCTCGACGGGGAGCCCAAGCGTGGCGTTGGCGCGGTAGCCGGGCTCGAGGTCGAGGCCAGGTGTGAAGATGGCGGAGGCGGAGAGGCCGCCGGCCAGCATGGTGCCCGCGATCCGGCGCTTCTGGATGACCGGCCCGAGCTCCCAGAAGTCGCGGTCTTTGTAGGCGACGAGGGCGAGCTGGAGGTGCTCGCCTGCGAGGTTGTTCTCGGTGGCGCCGAGCGTGACGCGGGTGATCTGGTTGCCGTCGAGTTCCGGGCGCGCGATGAAGCGGAGGCTCCACATGTCGCGGGTGACAAGGAGGAGGTCGACGCCATCGTCGCAGCTGGTGCTGACGATGGGGGCGGCGATCGCGACGGCGAGGATGGCCGGGGTGGCCATGCGGCGGGCGAGGTCGAGGCGGAGGCCGTCTGTCCAGACGGCGTTGGGCTGCACGCGGGCGAGGTCGAGGAGGGTCTGTTCGGAGGTGGTGGCGTGGAACCGGTTGAACCAGAGCGGGACCCTTTCACTCAGGACGAAGGGGTCTTCCCGAAAGGTCTTCACGGCGCAGACGGGGCGGCCCTCTGCCGCGTAGGCGGGCCGGAGTTCGCGGTCGCAGAGTGCGGCGACAAGGGCGTCGCGCTCGACAGCACCGTAGGCTGACCAGGGGAGCCCACGCTCGGACCAGCCTTCCGCCTCGGCGCGCAGTGCGGCGCAGCGGTCGGGCGGGGCCGGGTCTGCGCCGCTGCCCTCGGCGGCGCGCAGCGATGTGAAGGGCAGCAGGAACAGCGCCAGCGCGATGAAGGCGGCACGGCTCATGCGGAGGGCGGTCGGCGTCGGCGGAGCAGCAGGAGGAGGAGCGGTCCGAAGAGCGAGCCTGTGCCGGTGGCGACGGCGCAGCCATAGCCGGGCTGCGTCGACAGGGTCTGTTCCGGCGCGCAGGCAGAGGCGAGGAGCCCCTGGTCGCGGGTCTCGGGTTGCGACGGAGGTGCGGTGAGCGGCGGGCGGCCGTAGGCGCAGGTTCGAGCGGGCACCACCGGCAGCGCATTCTCGCCGCCGAGGTGGATCCAGTCGGCCTCGCAGGCGGCGGCCTGGTCGTCGGGGAGACAGGAGAGGTCGGGGCCCTGCATCAGGTCGACAGCGAAGGCCCTGTGGAGGGTGAGCGGCTGCCCGGGCTGCGGAAGGTCGAGGCGAGCCACATCGTAGTAGTTGTTGCAGACGAAGAGAGTGTCGTTGATGGCGTCGAGGCAGGAGAGCTGCGCCTCGCCGACGGTCTGCCAGGCGCGTGCCGGGTCGCTGCCTTGGGGGAGGAGCCAGACCTGGGTGCCGGCGGCTGCGACCCAGGCACCCTGGGCCGTGACGGGCCCGAGGAGCTCGTCGCTGGCGGAGGCGCCGAAGACGACCGCGGGGTCGCGCTGCACGAAGGCGAAGGCGCCATCGCCGCCCTGCTGGAAGCGGAGCAGGTCGCGGCCGCCCTCGTAGGTGAGCGCGACCCAGAGGAGGCCGTCGGCTGCGGCGCGGAGGGCGAGCCGCTGCGCGCCGAGGTCGGCGGGGAGCGGGATCTGCTGCCAGAGCGGCTGCGCGTCTGCGCCCTGCTCCATGACGGCGGCGAGCGCGGTGACGGGGGCAAACCAGAGCGAGGGCGTAGGCCGTGCGCCGGAGACGAAGAGGCAGCGGTCGCTGCCGCAGGCGCCCTCTCGGACGGTGTCGGGGAGTGTGTCGGACCAGGGACCTGCGATCCGGCGATCCGAGCAGTCGGTAGCGCGGCCGAGGCGGCTCTCCGCGGGGTCGGCACCGCCGCGCTCGAGGAACCAGATGGCGTCGGCGCCGGCGGCAACATCGAAGGCCTGCCGCCCGCCGGTTGCGGGGAGTTCTTGGAACGAGCAGCCACCATCGGTGGAGAGCGAGAGGCGCTGGTTTCCGATGACGCCAAGGAGGCCGGAGCTGGCGCGGGCCGAGAGGGTGGCGCCGCCTTCGGAGGCCGACCAGAGCGTGGGACAGCCGAAGGCGTAGGTGCCGTCTGTCTGCGCGCGGGCGAAGCCGATGTTGGTGCGGATGAGGAGCGGCAGGTCTCCGCCCGCGGCCTCATCGCAGAGGCCGAGCTCCGGGCCTGCGCTGAGCACGCCGAGCGGCACCGCCGGGTTGTGGGCGGCGGCCGGTGAGGCGCCGACGAGGAGCGTCAGCGCGAGGCCGAGTCCGGCGCGGACCGTCCGAGAGGGAACGGTGAGTGCGCCGGTCATGGCAGACTAGAAGCAGTATCCCGCGAGCATGTTCAGGAACATGGCCTGCATGTCGGTGGAGGCGGAGGCCGTGGTCCAGTCGACGTAGTTGGAGTTTCCGTTCCAGTAGTAGGCGGTGCCGGGGAGGCTATCTGCGACGGTCAGCTTGGCGAAGGTGGTGCCGCCGGGGGTTCCCATGCGGATGAGCTCGCGCGAGCCGAGCGTCGCCGAGGCGCCGGCGCCATCGAAGTCGCCGCCGAGGGAGGTGAAGGTGTAGCCGAGGGGGAAGGTGCCGTAGGTTCCATCGAAGGCGAGGTCGCTGTTGTCGGTGACCTCGCAGGCGGGGTCGGGGAAGGCATCGCCCGCGGTGGTGATGTGGAGGAGGCCTGCGAGGACGGCGTCGGTGGGGCTGCCGAGGCTGTCGTAGCCCGTGGCGATGAAGACGCCGCCGCCGGCGAGGAAGTCCTCGAGGGCAACGCGCTCACCATCGCTCAGGACCCGGTCGGACTTGTTGAGGATGACGATGGAGTAGCCGGAGAGCAGCGCGCTGTCTGCGGTGGAGAAGGTGGTCGCCGTGTTGCTGACGAACTCCGCGGGAAGCGAGGCATCCTGCAGGACGGTCTGGAGGGCGGCGATGGAGGTGGCGGTCACTCCCGGATCGGAGACGACGAGGATGGAGCAGGAGCCGGCCTCGCGCTGGCAGGCGGGGTCGCAGCCGTCGCCGGAGAGGAAGTTGCCGTCGTCGCACTGTTCGCCGGCCGCGGACTGGCGGTAGCCGTCGCCGCAGAAGGCCTCCTGACAGGAGGTGGTGCAGAGGTCGCCGTTGTTGGCGTTGCCGTCGTCGCAGACCTCATCGGTGTCGCGCACGCCGTCGCCGCAGCGCTGGTTGAGGCAGTCGGGGCGGCAGATGGCGTCGGGGGTGAGGGAGTTCTCGGCGCCGAGGTCGCACTGCTCGATGGCCTTGGAGCAGGTGATGGTGTCGAGCATCTG
>CAIWGR010000443.1 GCA_903912275.1 uncultured delta proteobacterium | reverse complement strand
TGTCTGCAGCGGAAACATCTGCCGGTCGCCCATGGCCCAGTATGCTTGGACGGCGCGCGCAAAGGAGCGCGGTGTGCCGACCATGGCCATCTCGATGGGCACGCTGAACATCCCCATGGAGCGGGCCTCAGGCACCTCGGTCGAGGTGATGCGGGAGCTCGGCATCGACCTCTCGTCGCACCGCTCGCAGGGCGTGGCGATGGGCATCTTGGCGCGGGCCGACGTCATCTACGTCATGGAGCGCAAGCATGAGCAGAAGCTGCTCGCCGACCAGCCGGCGCTGCGCGGAAAGGTGCGGCTGCTTGGCCTCTTGGACGATGCAGCGAACCCCGAGATTCCCGACCCCATCGGCAAAGAGCGGGCCTTCTACCTCTCGGTGCGCGACCGGATTGTGGCCTGCGTCGACCTGGCCCTCGACCAGATTGCGCCCGCGCCCTAGCGGCGCCTCACCAGATCTCTTCCGGCTCCGCGACCTGGACCAGGCCGTCGGTTTCGCGGACCTCGAAGAAGCGGAGGCCGTAGCCCGGATGCGCCTCGCAGCGACCGCTGGAGAGCGAGAAGGTCCAGCCGTGGCGGGGGCAGGTGACCGCCTCGCGGGTGAGCTCTCCGCCGGAGAGCGGGCTGGCTGCGTGCGGGCAGCTGTTCTTGAAGGCAACGAGTTGGCCCGCGACGCGGGTGAGCGCCACGGGGCGGATGCCGACGCGCACGACACGCAGCGCTCCTGCCACCACCTCTTCGCTCTTGCAGACCTTCAGCCACGCCATGATGCGCCTCCTGCCGGCGACCGATAGCGCCCTTCCCTCTGCGCCGCCAATCGCGTAGGAGCGCGCCACCGCCGAGGCGGTGCTGGCGATTTGAGGATGCATGCCCGAACTCCGACGCGACCCTGTGACCGAACGGTGGGTCATCATCAGCGAAGAGCGGCGCGGCCGGCCTTCTGAGTACCGTCCGGCGGAGGAGTTCGCGCCGCTGGCGCACTGCCCCTTCTGCCCCGGCCATGAGGCGCAGACGCCGCCGACGCTGCTCTCCACGCCGGGGCCGACGGGCTGGCAGACGCGGGTCTTTGCGAACCGCTTCCCTGCGCTCCGGGTGGAGGCCCGCTCCGGCATCACCTCCACCGAGCTCTACGGCCACTCCGACGGTCTCGGCGCCCACGAGGTGATGGTCGAGAGCCCGCTCCACAGCGATGAGTATGCGACGATGGATGAGGCGGCGCTGCTTTCGGTGCTGACAGGCTGGCAGAGCCGGGTGCGGGACCTCTCGCGCGATGAGCGGCTCGCCTACGCGACCATCTTCAAGAATGCGGGCGCGCAGTCGGGCGCGACGCTGAGCCATCCTCACAGCCAGCTGATCGCGACGCCCATTGTGCCACCGGCCGTGCTGGACCGGCTCGATGGCGCCGCCCGGTTCTGGCGCCGTACCGGCCACTGCGTCTACTGCGCGATGGCCGCGGAGGCGGAGCGGGAGAGCGGGCGGCTGGTCTGGGCTGATGCGCGGGCGCTGGTCTTCTGCCCCTATGCGCCGCGTGTTGGCTTTGAGTGCATCGTGCTTCCGCGCCTCCACGAGAGTCGGTTCGAGTGGGCCGATGCGGAGACGCTTGCCGGCGTTGCCTCCGCGATGGTCCGGCTCTTTGGCGCGCTTCGGGCTGCGCTGCCGCGCGTCTCCTACCACCTCGCCATCCAGAGTGCGCCGCTGCGATCGGCACTCTCATCGGCCGACCACTGGTATGTGGAGGTGATGCCGGTGCTGAGCCGCCACGCAGCCTTTGAGATGGCTTCCGGGATGAACATCGTCTCGACGGCGCCCGAGACCGCTGCGGCCTACCTGCGCGAGCGGCTCCCGGGAACGCCGTGAAGATCCTGCAGGTCGCGTCGGAGGTCGCTCCCTTCAGCAAGACAGGCGGGCTCGGCGATGTGACGGCTTCGCTGTCGGATGAATTGGCCCGTCAGGGCGCAGAGGTGACCGTGCTGGTGCCGCGGTATGCGGGGAGCCTGTCGGAGGTGCCCGCGGCGGCGCGACGCTTCCGTGTGCGGGGCCTCGACAGCCTGATGGAGGTCATCGAGCTGCCGGCAACCGGCGGGCCG
>CAIWGR010000442.1 GCA_903912275.1 uncultured delta proteobacterium | reverse complement strand
AGGCGGGTCGTGCGCAGTTCGGTGTAATCGGCGCGATCGGTGAGCTTGGCCGACTCTTTGAAATGGCAGGCGGAGGGTAGGGCAGACTGCCTTCGCAGGCTTGACCCGAGGCCTCGCAGTCACAAGAAGGCGGGCAGGTGCGCAGCCGTTTTGCGCGCCCTCCGAGGAACCATGTTCTCACGCCTTTGCTCGTTGTCGCTGTTCGTTGTCTGCCTCACCGCGGTCGCTGCCTGTTCCGAGGCCCCAGCGCGTGGCGGTCGAAGCGGCTCTGGCGGCGGGAACGACACGGGTTCGGCTGTTGATACCGCGGTGAGCGACGCGGGCGCTGATGCGGCGGAAGACGGTAGCGGCGAAACGGACGCTGATGCTGGTTCGGGCGCCGATACCGACGACACAGGCGTCTCCGACACAGCCGATTCCGGCTCCGGTGACACGAGCGACACGGGCTGTACGCCTGCCTGCGAGGCTGGTCAGACCCGGTGCGCCGGTGCAGAGTTTGTGGAGCGCTGCGTCGCGGATGCCGACGGCTGTGCGTCCTGGACGGCCGATCCCGCCTGCGGAGCCGGCGCACGCTGCGAGGCCGGCGCCTGCGTCGAAGCCTGTACCGACGAGTGCGCCACCGGCGGGCTCGGCGAGTGCGACGGAGCCGGCGTGCGACTCTGCGGCAACTTCGACGGCGACAGCTGCCTCGAGTTCTCGCCCACCGAGCCCTGTCCGACGGGCACCAGCTGCAGCACCGGTTTCTGCAGCTCGACCTGCACCGATGAGTGTCTCGCCTCCGGCAACCTTGACTGCAGCGGCGATCGCGTCGTCGTCTGCGGCCAGTTCGACGCCGACAGCTGCCTGGACCTCTCCACCCAGACGCTCTGCGTGGCGGGCGAGAGCTGCATCGCCGGTGCCTGCGTCGCCAACAACGTCGCGCCGATCGCCGCCGCCGGCGCCGACCTCACGGGCGAGGTGAACCGGGACATCCCGCTCGATGGCTCCACCTCGTATGACCCCGACGGCGGAGTGCTCTTCTACGCCTGGAGCTTCGTTTCTGCTCCGCTTGTGGGCACCTTCGGCATCGTGCCGACGGACGGGCCACGGCCCATCTTCCGCACCACCGAGCCCGGCACCTATCGCATCGGGCTCACGGTGACCGACACGGGTGGACTTTCCACCAGCGACACGCTCGACATCGTGGTCACACGCCCCGTGGTGAACCTTCCGCCCGTCGCGGTCGCCGGCGCAGACCAGACCGTCACGCTCAACACGGCGCTCCGCCTCGATGCATCGGCCTCGTCCGACCCGGAATCAACCGCGCTGACCTACCGCTGGAGCATCGTCTCGCAGCCCGCCGGAGCAGGCCTCACCATCTCCTGCGTCACCGCTGGCTGCTCGGTAACACTGGCTGCTGCCGGCGCCTATGTCTTCCGCCTCACGGTCACCGACGGAGGCGGCCTCACCGCAACCGACGACGTCACCCTCACCGTCAGCTCCGCGCCCTGTCTGCTCTTCTCGGAGTATGTGGACGGCGTCTCGAACAACAAGGCCTTCGAACTCTACAACTGCGGCACAGGGGCGGTCGACCTCGCCAACTTCACGGTCTGCCTCTTCACCAACGGCTCGCTCCTCTGCACCACAGCAGCCTCCTTCACAGGAACCCTCGTGGCCGGCGATGTCTTCGCCGTCTGCAACTCCGGCGCCGACGCGACGGTGTTGCCCGCGTCGCGCTGTGATGCCTATTCGCCCGCCACCAACTTCAACGGGGATGACCGGCTCGTTGTCTTCGAGGATCCGGCCCGCGACCGGCGCCTCGATGCCGGCGACAACATCCTCGACGCCATCGGTCCCATCGACGGCCCCATGATTCCCCCGCTCGATGCAGCGGCCTCGTTGCAGCGCTGCAACCTTGCCCCCGCGCTCGCCGTGGGTGGCTGGACCTATGGCGACTGGTTCGCGCCCAACGCTCTCCCCAATGACTTCTCCAACATCGGCATCCCGCCCGTTGCCACCGCCTGCCCTGCGGCCAACAGGCCGCCCGTGGCCGTGGGCGGCGCAGACCGCGATGCCTACGTCGGCGACCTCGTGACGCTCGACGCCAGCGGCTCGTACGACCTCGATGGCGACACACTATCCTACCGTTGGACAGCCGTCACGGCGCCCGTCGGCTACCCGCTCCCCACGCTGTCGGGCACGGGGGGACTCGTGAGCTTCTCGCCCTCTGCGGCGGGCAGCTACCAGTTCTCGCTCACCGTCACCGATGGTCGCGGAGGCTCCGACGCGCAGGTCGTCACCATCCGAACCACCATCTTCAACAGCGCCCCCGTCGCCATCGCCGGCGGCCCCTCCGTCGCGGCCCCTTCGGCCACCGTCTATCTCGACGCAGCCGCCTCGTATGACCCCAACGGCGACCTGCTCACCTACACCTGGAGCTTCGACAGCCTGCCCTCCGGCAGCTTCGCCTGGTTCTCCAGCAGCACCTCTGCCTACCCAACCTTCTACGTCGATGTCCTCGGAACCTATGTGGTGCGCCTCACGGTTCGGGACCCTGCCGGACTCACCAGCTCCGACACGCTCACCATCAGTGTCCAGACCACGAGCGGCTGCCTGCGTATCTCCGAATATCTCGAGGGAACCAGCCTCAACAAGGCGGTGGAACTCCACAACTGCGACACGCCGTCTGCGAGCCTCTCGGGCGTCTATCTCTGCGTCATCACCAACTATGGGACGACCTGCTCATCCAACATTCCACTCGCCGGAAGCCTCTCCGGCGATGGCACCTACGTGGTCTGCAACAGCTCCCTCACACTCGGCCTGGCCTCCTTCTGCAACCAGACCACGGGCGCGCTCAATTTCAACGGCGACGACCGGCTCCTGCTCTACCGCGACACCGACGCCAACGGCAGTTTCTCCGTCTCCGACGAGGTGCTCGACGCCTTTGGCGAGACCGCGGTTCGTCCCGCCGATGTGCCAACGGAACCGTTCGGAACGCTCCGATATGCATGGCAGGACGTCACCTACCGGCGCTGCAACGTCTCCGCCTACACCGGCGTGGGGAGCTTCGCGGTTGCCTCCTACTTCGCCGCCGCTGCGCTCGACGACTACGCCGGCTTCGGCATCGCGCCCACCTACGCCGGCTGCCCCTGAGCCACTCCGCGCCGCACACCTGCGCCCGACCGCACCATCTTTGCAGGGCGCGCCGTTTCGTGGCAGACTCCCGCTCCATGTTTCTCTTCGTTTGACGGACCTCCGATGACCGCGACTGCCTCCTGGAAGGACAGCATCCTTCTGCCCAAGACCGACTTTGCCATGAAGGCCGACCTCGCCAAGCGGGAGCCGGCGCTGCAGAAGCGGTGGGAGACAGACCGGCTCTACCACCGGCTCCTCGAGGCCCGCGCGGCCAAGAAGAAGTTCGTCCTGCATGACGGCCCGCCCTACGCCAACGGCAGCATCCATCACGGCCACGCGCTCAACAAGGTCCTCAAAGACATCGTCATCAAGTACCAGACCCTGCAGGGCCACTGGTCGCCCAACGTCCCCGGCTGGGACTGTCACGGACTCCCCATCGAGCAGAAGGTGGACGAAGAGCTCGGCGGCAAGAAGCGCGAACTCTCCGCCGTCGCCTTCCGAAAGCTCTGCCGCGCCTATGCCGAAAAGCACATCGCCATCCAGCGGGAGCAGTTCAAGCGGCTGAGCATCCTCGCCGAGTGGGAGCGGCCCTACAAGACGATGGACTACGGCTACGAGGCCTCGATTGTCCGTGAGCTCGGCCGCTTCATGGAGAAGGGCTTCGTCTTCAAGGGACTCAAGCCGGTGCACTGGTCCTGGGCCGCCGTCACGGCGCTCGCCGAGGCCGAGGTGGAGTATGAGGCCTACGACGCGCCGAGCGTCTATGTGCGCTTCGCCTTCGACGCGGCCCCCGCGTGGCTCGCCAGCAAGGCGGGTGGTCGAGCCATCGACGTCGTCATCTGGACGACCACCCCTTGGACGCTGCCCTCCAACCTCGCCATCGTCCTGAACCCGGGCCTCGATTACGAGCTGCTCGCGCTCGATGAGACGAGCGCCATCGTGGTGGCTTCGGGCCTCAAGCCTGCCGTCTTCGCCGCCTGTGGCCTGCCGGAACTCGAGACGCTCCATACATTCAAGGGCGCGGAGCTGGTCGGAACGCTCGAAGGCCCCCATCCCAAGCACGAGGCGCGCCACCCCTTTATCGACCGCGGCTCGGTGCTTCTTCCGGCCGACTACGTCACGCTCGAGCAGGGCACCGGCTGCGTCCACACCGCGCCGGGCCACGGCGAAGACGACTTCCAGACCGGCCGCCGTTTCGGCCTGCCGCCGCTCTCGCCCGTCAACAAGTATGGCAAGTACACCGACGAGGTGCCCGACTATGTCGGCAAGCATGTCTTCGAGGCCAACCCGATCATCTCGCTCCGCCTCGAAGAGAGCGGCCGCCTGCTCAACAAGGCGGGCGAGAAGTATCACATCCCCCGCTATCCGCACTGCTGGCGGACCAAGAAGCCGCTCATCTTCCGCGCGACGGAGCAGTGGTTCATCGGCGTGGATCGCGGTGAACTCCGCACCCGCGCCCTCCGCGAGATCGGGGCCACCACCTGGATTCCCCACTGGGGCGAGAACCGCATCCGCGGCATGATCGAGGCGCGCCCCGACTGGTGCATCTCGCGCCAGCGCTCCTGGGGCGTCCCCATCCCGGCCTTCATGTGCGGCGGCTGCGGCAAAGAGATTGTGAGCCACCACGTCGCCAACCATGTGGCCGACCTCACCGCCACCGACGGCTGCGATATCTGGTTCGAGCGCTCGGCTGCGGAGCTGGTCCCGTCCGGCTTCGTCTGCCCCCACTGCAGCGCTGCGCCCGAGCAGTTCGAGAAGGTCGAAGACATCCTCGATGTCTGGTTCGACTCCGGCGTAAGCTGGGCCGCCGTCCTCCGCGACCGCGAGGGCATCACCGAGCAGGCCGACCTCTACCTCGAGGGCTCCGACCAGCACCGCGGCTGGTTCCACACCTCGCTCCTCACCTCGGTTGCACTCGACGATCGCGCCCCCTTCAAGTCGGTGCTGACGCACGGCTTCGTGGTCGATCAGTCGGGCCGCAAGTACTCCAAGTCGAGCCCCAACTTCGAGCCGCTCGAGCGCATCCTCGATGTCATGGGCGCCGACATCCTTCGCCTCTGGGTGGCGTCGGTCGACTACCGCAACGACGTCGTCCTCACCCCCGGCCTGCTCCAGCAGGTGGGCGAGTCCTACCGCAAGATTCGGAACACCATCCGCTTCCTGCTGGGCAACCTCCACGACTTCGACCCTGCGGAGCAGCCCCTCGCCGGTGCCGCGCTTACCGACCTCGATCGCTGGGCGCTCGCCAAGACGCAGGACTACATCGGCAAGCTCCGGACGGCCTACGACAGCTACGAGTTCCATGCCGCCTACCACGCGACCCTGGAGTTCTGCGGCGGTGTGCTGAGCGCGGTCTACCTCGACGTCCTCAAAGACCGTCTCTACTGCAACGACCCTGCCGACCCGGCCCGCCGCGCCTCGCAGGCCGTCATCTACGAGGTGCTTCGTGCCCTCGTCGTTGGCATTTCGCCCATCCTCAGCTTCACCGCCGAGGAGGCTTGGGCAGCCATGCCGCGCCGCGCCGGCGAGCAGGATTCGGTCTTCTTCGCCGACTTCCCCGCAGCCGACCCGTCGCTCGCCGTTGTGCCTGCCGACTTTGTCCGCCTGCTCGAGAAGCGGGGCGAGGTACAGGAGCAGATTGAGGCCCGGCGCCCGAAGAAGAAGGGCGAGCGCGAGCCCGGCCAGATCGGCTCCTCCCAGGAGGCCGTCGTCACGCTCACCGTCCCCGCCGAGGAGGCAGCGACCTACGCGGCCCGCGCCGAGGAGCTCGCCGAGCTCTTCATCGTCTCGGAGGTCAAAGTGGCGCTCGGCAGCTGGGCCGTCGCGGTCGATACTGCCACGACCCACCGCTGTGCCCGCTGCTGGAACCACCGGGAATCTGTGGGCAGCCGCGCCGCGTTCCCTGACCTCTGCGGCCGCT
>CAIWGR010000441.1 GCA_903912275.1 uncultured delta proteobacterium | reverse complement strand
GGCTGCGCCTCGCGGCGTTTTGGGTCGCGGTTTCGTGGCGCCGGTCTTTCGGAGAAGCTTGAGATGCGTCAACCGGGCGCTCTCTGACGCCACTGCAGCCGCTTGGTCAGGAGAGGCATGGAGCCCTCGCGCAGCAGATGGGCAGGCTGCGCGTGGCTGACTGCCCTGCCCGACCCTCATTGCCCAGTCCGAGAGGCTGAGCGCAGCGCCGAGGCGCCGCACGGCAGCTCGCCGAGAAAGGACGACAGGCGTAGTCGTGTCGCCGTCGACCTGCGATGCAGCCCGAGCAGGCCAGCGCGCTCGTGCGTGCCGGCACCGCACACGCGTCACAACATTGCTGCGACGCGGCCGCACGCGGGCGACGCCAGCCGCCTCGCGGCAGACGCCTTCAATGGGCTCGCCTCTCCCCCCGGTTCCAACGCTGGAGGTGCAGGTAAACGCACCGAGGCAGCCAACCTGGTCTTCGCCGGCACTACGTCCGGCTTCGTGAATGCGAGCCGGCCGTGGGGCATCGGAACGCGCGAGAACGGCATGGGCTCGCTGCTCTTCGACCCCGACGGCGACGGCGACCTCGACGCCCTCCTCACCGGCATCATCGGAGACCCGCTCGTCTGTGGCCCCAACGTGCCGCTCTGTGATGGCAACCGGCTCTACCGCAACGAGATCCCCGGCAGGTCGTCGCGCATGGAGGCCGATTGGGGGCTCGCGGATGGGAGTTGGGGCTGGGGGATGGCGCTGCTCGATGCTGACCTCGACGGCGACGAAGACATCGTACAGACGACCGGCTACTCCATCCCCTTCCCCGAAGTCCTGACACCGGGTTTGCGCGGTCTCTTCGTTCCCTTCGAGCATGACCCGGTCCGCTTCTTCGAGCGCGACGGCCAGCGCTTCTCCGACCGTGCCTCGGCGCGAGGACTCGTCGACACAGCCGAGGGGCGGACAGCGCTCGCAGTAGACCTCGACAACGATGGCGACCTTGACCTCGCCCTGTCGCACAACCGCGGGACCGTGGAGGTCTGGGAGACGGTCGCGCCGGCCGGCAACAGCTGGCTCAAGGTGTGGGCGCTTGATGACAGCTGCCAACCCGCAGTCGGAGCCACTGTCACGCTCGAGACCGATGGTGGTCTGCAGCCCCGCTGGGTGCAGGCCAACAGCAGCTACCTTGGCAACGCGATGGGGCCGCTCCACTTTGGGCTCGGTAGCGCCACGCCGCTGCGACTGACTGTCTCGTGGCTCGATGGCACCAGCACCAGCGTCGGCGTTTCGGCGGCCGGCGCAACGCTCACGCTCGCACCGGCGGGAATCAGCTGCCCGTGAGCAGGGTTGTCGAAGGCCACTCGCGCAGTTTGCAGCCGCCGCGCCCCAGTGGGCGCCAACCACCGCTTCCGATGCGCAATGCCAGGGCAACGTCGTCGGGACGGGCGGGCTCTACGCGGCAGACTTTGATGGCGACGGTAGCATCGATCTCGACATGCCGCGGCTCGCACTGCCCCCCTGAACGAGGTCCAGATTGCGGCCATCCTCGGCCACGCCAGCACCGAGGGGCAGTGCCGAGCGGCGCGGCCAACGTCGCGGCGGATGCAGTTCCGATAGCCTTCAGGGAAGAAGCGCCCGTTTGTGCTGTAGAAGTAAATACACTCACTGCATGAACACTAAAATTATTATGTAGTGCAAATAACCGCTTTTTATATTTTATATTCCTAGCGAATACGATATTAAAAACAGCGCACCCGCTGTGTTTCAATTGTACGCTTGATCTTTCTATTTCCCGCGTGCATACCGGCAATAGTAGGACGCTTCGAGCTGCTCTGGCTTCGGGGTTCTACGTCACTGACCGTGGAGCC
>CAIWGR010000440.1 GCA_903912275.1 uncultured delta proteobacterium | reverse complement strand
TGGCAGAGACGGTCGGCTGGGATGCCGAGGCCGCGCTCGCCGCACTCGCCGCCCAGGGCCTCCGCGCGATGGCCTTCGGTGCCAGCAGAATCCGTTTCGTCCTGCATCGCGATATCACGGAAGAGGCCTTCCAGCGTGCACTCGTCGCAGTCCGCTCGGTTCAGCCCTAGCGGCGGATTTTTGACTCCGATCTTCTGCGCTGTAGCCCCATCGAGTCCCCCTCACGCGAGGTCACCGATGAGTTTCGAACGCCGTGCATCGCAGCGCCGCCCCGCCGGCTTCTTCCTCAACGCCGTGGAGGACGGCATCCCGATGCTCTGCATCGCCCGAGACATCTCCGACACGGGCGCTCGCATCGAGCCGCTCTTCGACCGACGCGCCTGCCGTCCGCGCCAACTCCGCATGGAGTTCCATGTGCCGGGCATGCGAAAGGTCATCGTCACCCAGGCCGACTGTGTTCGCCATGAAGAGGCCAGCCGCGCCATCGGCGTCTGCTTCACCTCGCTGAGCGCCCCGGACCGCGCCATGCTCCGCCGCCACCTCGCCTCGGTCAGCCTGACCTGATGGGACGAGCGCGGTGGCCGGCCTCCTGAGGCTAACCCGCCGGCGTCTGCGCCCTGTTTGCGCCGGTCTGCAGGCCCAGAGCGCGTTCAAACAGTGCGACCCGCGTCCGCTCCGTGAGGCCCCGCACCTCGGTGGCCCCGAGCGGTAGCGCAGCCGTATCGCCGGCACGCAGGTGCAGCACCTGGCCATCTGATGAGACAACGCCGGCGGCTCCTTCGAGAACCAGCACAATCTGTGTGCTCTCCGGGATGGCCACGATCACCTCGTCTGGCGCGAGCAGGGCAATGCCGAGCAGCGAAAGCCCCTCGTCGGCCTGTTGCCCGAGCGCACCCAGCGCCTGAGCCAATGCCAAACGCGCATTGCTGCGGAGCTGCGCCGCTGCCAGCGCATCCTCCACGCCGGGCAAGAAACTCCACATGTCGGAGAAGTGCGACGGAAGCCCGAGCGCCAGACAGAACGAGGCCGCCCGCAACCCGTCGGCGCTTCCATCCGATACCACCAGACTACCCGGCGCGGGCGCACCTGCTGCGCTCCCATCAGACAGCCCGCCCCAGATCCACCAGAGCGCGCAATGGGCGCCCGAGGCGAACAGCGCATCCCCCTTCTCAAAGGTGCAGAGTTCGAGGTTCTCAAGCGTCCAGCGGAGGCTCGAAGGTGCCATGTCGGTGAGCACGGGAACATGCCCCAGCCCTCGGCCCGCCTCTGCCGCACCCGCCGAGGCCGTCTCGACCGCCACGGAGATAAGGAGGTCGTGCGGAAGACGCGGTCGGTCTGCCGTCAGGTCGAGCAATGCAGCGTCGCTCGGCCCCCCTCCGAGTGGCGCACGCGGCAACTCGCTCATCGCCAGCACACGCTCGGCCGCCACCTGCTCGCCCGCGGATTCCAGAAGCCGGAGCGCCCCCACGGCAAGCACCATGTCGCCGCCCGCCAAGCCACGCTCCATGCAGTGGCGCGCCACGCGCACAGCATCCGCAACCCGGTTCCGTCGCAGAAAATAGTGAGCCAAAAAGAGCCGGTAGGCGGAACGCTCTGGCAACTTCGGCAGGTTTTGGATCAGCAGCCGCAGCACGCGGTCCGACGCAGCCAAGCGGACTGCATCGTCCACCTCCGTCATCAGCGCGAGTTGCTGAGAAGCCTGCATGCGACGGGTCCTCGCCGACTACTGAAGCGGCCCGACGATCGTCTGCGTCGCGCTGGCATCGAGGCTCACTTCGGAGCCATTCACATCGAGCTTGTTCTCAGCAATCCGGATGACCGTCATCGCCGTGAGCGTGCCACCGAGAAAGCTGCTCGACGCCATCATCGAGAGCGCACCTGCGGGAATCGTTCCGCTGCCCGTGTCCGGGAAGACGCAGGTGACAGCGTTGCCGCCGGCGGGACCGGCCGGGCTGATGTTCACATTCAGCACTGCAACCACCACCATCGAGGCGCCGCTGCCGTTCCAGGCAACGCGCAGATCGCTGTTGCGGGGCGAGCCCGTGAAGGGAGCGCTCCAAGACGGCGCGGTGATGACCGGCTCGGCAGGCGCGGTAATGGTGCCGCTGAAGGCCGGGAGATCCGGGCCGCCGGCGGACGAAATCGAGATGGTCTCGCCCCCCGCAAAGAACTCGTTCTGCGAGGTCGGCGCCGACGATGTATAGACGTTGCCAGCTGCACTCGGTCCAAGCGTGAGGGTGTAGTTCGTTGCACCGACAGCCACCGCGATCGCCCCCGCATCCAGCGAGACCGTTGCAGTGGGCACCGAGGCACCGGCGGAGGTCGCGTAGACCTTGCAGTCGCCGAAGGTCCCAACCGGCGTCTCTTCCGGCGCGCGTCCCTCGCGGAAGGCCGCGGTGATGCTGCCCAGATTGAGGTCGGCCGTCACAGAGGAGCGTGACTCAAACACAGTAACCGAGCCTGTCACGAACCGCGCCGGCGTTGTGTCTTCGACGGGCGTCGTATCCTCGACAGGGGTGGTGTCTTCGACGGGCGTGGT
>CAIWGR010000439.1 GCA_903912275.1 uncultured delta proteobacterium | reverse complement strand
GACCCCGTTGCCATGCTCGTCGCACAGCACCTGAATCTCCACATGCTTCGGCTCAACAACGAACTTCTCCACGTAGCAGGCCTCGTTGCCGAAGGCCGACCGCGCCTCGCGCTGCGCCCCGTCGAAGGCCTCCTCAAACCGAGAGGCCTCGTCCACGCGACGCATGCCCTTGCCGCCGCCGCCGGCCGCAGCCTTGATCAGCACGGGAAAGCCGATTGCCTCGGCAAACACCAGGGCCTCCGCTGCCGTCGGAATCGGATGCTCCGTGCCCGGCACAACAGGCACGCCCGCCGCGATCATCCGACGACGCGCCGCCGTCTTCTCGCCCATCGCCTCGATGGCCGAGGGCGGAGGACCGATGAAAACCACACCGGCATCGGCACAGGCCTGTGCAAACTCCGCATTCTCCGACAGGAAGCCATAGCCCGGGTGAATCGCCTCGGCGCCCGTCAGCTTCGCGACCTCCAGAATCTTGTCCATCCGGAGGTAGCTCTCGCGGCTCGGCGCCGGGCCCACGCAATAGGCCTCATCGGCGTAGCGGACATGCAGCGCCCGCCTGTCGGCCTCGCTGTAGACCGCCACCGTCGCGATCCCCATCTCCTTCAGCGTGCGCATTACGCGAATCGCGATCTCTCCTCGATTCGCGATCAAGACTTTCTTGAACATGTGCCTCCGTGCGGCGACAATCTCCGACCGCGATGCGGTTACTCTGCTTTGCGCCAAATCGTCAACGAAGGTTGCCAAGGACACGCTTGATTTCGCGTCGCTCCCTCATCGCCCGCGTCATGGCAGCCGTCCTGCTCTCCAGCCTCGCGGCCTCAGGCGCCATCGCCTATCAGGCGCTGCGCGTCCGCTCCCTCATCGGCGACCTCTCGCTCATCCACGACGACTTCGTCCCCGTCAGCCGACAGCTCGACGAACTCCGCCGCGAGTCCCGCGCCGTCGGACGCGCGCTGGCACTCAACGATGCCGAAGCCCTGCGACGAACCCTCCGCAACAGCCAGGAGCTCAACCCCTCCATGCTCCGCCTCGAGCATGCCCTCGTCACGCTCGACCGCCAGATTGAACTGCTCGCCAAAGAGGCCGCCGGCGCCGAGGCCGCCTCGCTCATCAGCTCTCTCATCAGCGCCGCCGAAGAACTCCACATCGAGCAGCAACGACTCAAGGCCCGCATCAGCGATCTCGCCGTCGAACTCGAAGCCAACACCAGCGCCGTCGATGCCAAGCAGCGCGACGCCGAGCGGCTCGCGACCCGATTCGAGAGCCGCATCGACCGGCTCGGCACCCTCGTCGACGGCTTCGCAGACCGGGCCTTCGAACTTGCCCGCGAGAAGGAGCAGCAGACCGTCCGATATGTTGTCATCGCCGTCGCACTCAGCCTCGCCGTCGCCTCTGTTGCCCTCATCTACGTCGCCCGCGCACTCCGCGCCGTCGATGCTCTCCGAGCCGCGGCACTCCGACTCCGCACAGGCGACTACCGTGCCGCGGAACTGCCCGAAAGCGACGACGAAATCGGCGACCTCGCCCGCGAGTTCGGCCACATGAGCGCCAGCATCTCCGAGCGCGACCAGCGGCTCCGCGCCCAGAACCAGGAGCTCGAAGCCGCCAACGATGCGCTCCAGCTTGAGCACGACGCCCGGCTCCGCGCCGAACGGCTCGCCGCCGCAGGCGAGCTCGCAAGCCGCATCACCCACGAAATCCGCAACCCGCTCTCCAGCATGGGCCTCAACGCCGAGATGCTCGCAGACAGCCTCACGGGCGCCAGCGAAGATGCACGCTTCGCACTCCGCCGCATCGAATCCGACATCGCCCGCCTCAACGCCCTCACCGAAGACTACCTCAGCCTCGCACGCCAACCCCGCATCGACGACGACCCCGTTAACCTCACCTCGCTCTTCCGCAGCCTGCTCCTGCTCCTCGAACCCGAGGCGGCCCGCAACCAGACCCGCATCACCGCAGCCATCCCCGCCGAGGCGCGGGTCCTCGGCTCAACGGACGGCCTACAACAGGTCTATCTCAACCTGCTGCAGAACGCACTCCGGCTCCTCGATGCCCTTCCAGACGGCAGCGCGCGCTCCATCGACGTTTCTGCCGAACTCCACCCGAGCACGGTCGTCATCCACATCGACGACTCCGGCCCGGGCATCGCATCTGCCGACCTGCCCCACCTCTTCGAACCCTTCTGGACCCGCCGCCCCGGCGGCACGGGACTCGGCCTCACCATCTCGCGGCGCATCGTCGAACTGCAGGGCGGCACCATCGCCGTCACCCCCGCAGGCCCACTTGGCGGCGCCCGCTTTACGGTGACACTGCCCCGCAGCCCTTCGCCAGTCGAAGAGCAAGCCTAGGCCACTTCAGCGCCGCAGCCTTGGCGGCAGCCGCCGGCATCGCCTCGCACCGTCGAAGATACTCGCCCACCAGCGCCTCGCCCGTCAGTGGGTCGGACTCCTCGAGCCAGCCAGGCTGCCAATCCAGCGAAGGCCCCAGCGGCGAACTCCGCATACGCGCCAGCCAACCCAGGCGCGCCGTCGCAGGCTGACGCTCGAGCACCTCCACCACGCTCGAGACCGAGCCGTCGCCCATCAGCCCACGCGCCAGCGCCCAGAAGGTTACATACCCCGCGTTCACTGGGTCGCTGCTCGCCGCCACGACGGGCACCAACAGTTCGCTGCGACCCAGGATGCCCAGCGCCACAGCAGCCTTTGCACGCACCCGCGCATCCACCGATTGGAGCCGAAGCTCCAGCGCAGAGACGCTCCCGCACCGCGCCCGCGCCACCGCCGCCGCAAGCCCGATCGCCGCGCTCCGGCCCGTCAGCGCCGCCTCATTCGGAAGACCGGCGCAGGCCTCCGCGCTCCCAACCTCCCCCAGGACAACCAGCGCAACCTGCGTCACCTCATCGGCCAGGTTGCGATCTCCAGCCGCCAGCGCCAGCGCCGCGACAACCTCACCGCCACGCGCTGCCAGCACATGTTGCCCGGCCAGCCGTTCACGCTCCGGCATCGCGGCCAGCTCACGCAACCGCGCGACGACAGGCTCGGGCTCAGCCGCCGACGCGAGGGCTAGGTTCCCGAACAGAACAAACAGCAGCGCGGCACCAACGACCCGGCTCACCGACCGCCGCCGCGCAACCGCTCCACTTCGGACCGAAGGCCACGATTCACCTCCACCAACGCGAGCATCTCCGTGTCGAGCTGCATGAAGGCCTCTTTCATCCTCTCCAGCCGCCCGGCCAGCTCCGACTCCGCCGGAACCGGACCGGCTGCCGCTGCAACCTGCTCCTTGAGACGACGGTTCTCCTGCTCCAGCTCCGTCGCCCGACGGCACCGAACCAGCAGCTCCTCCCGCTCCGCCGCCAGCTTTTCCACCTGACCGCGAAGGCGCCCCATCTGCTCCAGCGACTGACGCCGAACCACGTCCTCGCCCAGCATCGAGCCGTCCGACAGCGCGGCCTGCTCCAGCGCGGTCTGCGGCTCGCTGCGGAGACGGTTCACCTCGAACATCAGCCCACGCACCTGCTCCGAAAGCATCTCCCGCTCACGCTGCGACAACTCCAGTTGCACCCGAAGCGCGTCAGCCTGCTCGAGCGCCGCATAAAACCCATCTTCCGTTACCTGCGCAATCTGCGCCTCGGTCGAAAGCGGCCGCACCGCGCGCGTCCCCATCACAGGCGCCGCGGCGCTGCCCTCCTCCGGCCCGCCCGCCGCCTGCTCTGTGACCTCCATCGCCATCCTGCCCTGCGTAAGCATCGGGCTCGGCATCGGCGGCATCGACCGCGACTCCCCGCCGCCCATCGCACCGGCATCATCCACAAACAGGAAGACAAATTCGCCACACATCAACTGGTCACCGTGACGCAAGAGCGCCTCGGCCTGACGCTGCCCATTCACATAGGTCCCGTTGGAGGAGCCACGGTCGAACATGCGGTACCGTGCCGGGCTGCCCTCGCGGACCAAGACCGCATGCACCCGCGACAGACTCGGGTTGTTCACGCGAAGCGTGCACGAGGGACTCCGCCCCAGCGAAATCTCGCCGGCGCTGTCATCGAGCAAGAACTCGGTTGAAATCCCCTGGTCGACAAACAACAGCTTCGCCACGCTGCAACCTCGCCGTGTGAGCAACTTCACTCGCCGCTTGCGACTTCCGCGCTTAGCATCGTATCACAGCAGCCGTCGCGGGTCTATCGCCCACGCCCGCTCCGGAGCCGCAGGCCCTTCGCGATGAGCAAGACCTATCGAATGCAGCCTACGGCCCCCGCGCCGGTCCCCGCCCACCTCGACGGCCTCAACGATCAGCAGCGCGCCGTCGTCACCGCCCCGTTCCAGCCGGCCCTCGTCATCGCCGGGCCGGGCTCGGGCAAAACTCGCACCCTCACCCACCGCATCGCCCACCTCATCCAGGCCGGCGTACGCCCCGAACGCATCCTCTCGCTTACCTTCACCAACAAGGCCGCCGCTGAGATGTCGCGACGGCTCGCCGACCTCCTCGGACGCACCGGCTACGCTGTCGCCAGCGGCACCTTCCACTCCATCGGCCGACGGCTCATCCAAGAGCACGCCGACCGCTTTGGCCTGCCCCCCAACTTCGCCACGCTCGACCGCGAAGATGCCGAAGGCCTCATGAAGCGCTGCGCCGCAGACATCACCAAGCCACCGGATACCCGCTTCCCCACAGCATCGACCCTCCGCGACCTCCTCTCCGCAGCCATCATCACAGGCCGCTACCTCTAGCCCCTCATCCTCGAACTCGCTTCCGCCTTCTACGCACTCACCGCAGAAATCGGCGACT
>CAIWGR010000438.1 GCA_903912275.1 uncultured delta proteobacterium | reverse complement strand
CTCGAGGTCGCAGGGGCCGGCGGCCGCGGCCTGCGCCAGCGTGATCTCGTAGGTGACGGGCTTCGCGGGGGCAGCGGGCGAGAGCGCGATGTAGGTGTCGGCGGTGCGCGCGAAGGGGCCGATGAGCTTGGTAGCGCCGGGGGCTACAACAAAGCGGATGCCTGTCGCGGTGCCGGGCCGGCCGGCCTCTGCTGTGAAGATTTCGGCGATGGTCGGCGCAGAGACCGTGACGGAGAGCGTCGCTGGGCCCTCCGAACTCTGGATGAAGAGGTAGTCGATATCGGCGACGGCGGCGTCGAGCGTGCCGGCGGTGCGCTTGCCTACGAGGAGCCTGGTCGCCTGCGCGGCATCGTTGTTGGGCTCAAGTTCGATGAGCCCTTCGGCACCGGAGCCGGAGCCCGAACCCTCGCTCATCCTGGGCGGACCGTTGTCGCGGCAGCTTTCGCAGCCGCTCAACAGGAGGCCACCGAGCAGAAAGAGTGCTGTGCCGCGCAGAGCCATCGCGGCTACTTGGGCGCGGTGCGGCCGCCGTCGAAGCGACGGATGAGCTCATCGGTGAGCTCGAGCCCGGGCACCGCGAAGACCACTGCAGACTTCTCGACGACCATTCCGAACCCCTTCTCCTGCGCGATGCGGGTGGAGAGTTCGACGAGCCTCTTCATGATGTCGGCGGTGGCGGTCTGCTCGGCGCGCGCGAGCTCACGCTGGTGGCGCTCAAAGCCCTCGGAGAGCGCCTTGTAGCGGTCCTGGTACTCGGTCATCTTGGCCTGCTTCCGCTCGGGCGTGAGCATGGCTGCGCTGGACTCCAGGTCCTTGGCGAAGATCTCCAGGTCGGCCTTCTGCTTCTCGAGCTCCTTCTGCCGGCGATCGAAATCAGCCTCGAGCCGCTTCTTGGCCTCTTTGCCCTCGGTGCAGTTGTTGAGGGCCTTCTGGAGGTCCACAAAGGCGATGGTCCGGTTGGTGTTGGAAGCTGCAGGCACAGCAGCAGCGGCCGGCGCAGCGGGCGCAGCGGCCTCCTCCGCCTGGGCGGTGACGGGAGCGGTGCCGAGAACGAGTGCGGCAAGGGCGGCGAGAAGAAACGGTGATTTCATCGAAGGCTCCGGCGTGGAGAGAGGCGCTAGAAAGAGTTACCGATGCTGAACTCGAAGACCTGGTCGGACTCTCCGGCGCGGGGCGCTGCGGCATGGCCCCACTCGAAACGGAGCGGCCCGATGGGGCTCTGCCAGCGGATGCCGAAACCCCAGGCGGAGCGGAGGACGGCTGCGTTGGCGCTATCTTCGAGGAAGTCGAGTTGAAGCGAGTAGGGCTGGTCGGCATCAAAGGCGTTGCCGGCGTCGGCGAACATGACGCCACGCAGGCCGACGGCAGAGAGGATGGGGAATTCGAGTTCGCCGTTGAAGACGAGGCTCTTCACGCCGCCGACGGGGCAGGTGCTGCGCGAGGCGTAGGGGTCTGCGTTGGCGCAACCCTGACGGGGCCCCAGGCTGAGTCGCTCGAAGCCGCGGACGCCGTTCGGGCCACCCTCGAAGAAGCGCTCGGAGATGGGCACCGGCTTTTCAGGCGAGAGCGAACCGACGCGCGAGATGGTCCCGTTGAGCTTGAGGACAGCGCTCGAGAACCAGCGGCAGAGCGAGCCGGTGACACCACCGCCCTGCTCTTCTGTGGGACAGTCGATGGCGAAGGGCCGCGCGTACCAGCGCGAGATGCCGCGGGCGAGCCAGAACTCGTTTGCGCTGCCGAGCGCGCTGGGCGCGACCTCGGTGTAGAGCTGCTGGTAGAAGCCGGCGGAGGGCAGATACTGGTCGTTGCGCTTGTCCCAGGTGACGGTGCCATTCACGCCCGAGGTGATGCCGCTGCGGTAGAGGCTGAGCGTGCTGCCGGCGACCGAACCAGAGATGGAGGCGCGATCGATGGAGACATCCTCGAGCCGGTAGCCGAGGTTGAAGGCGAGGTCGCGGAACATGGGCGACTCGTCGAAGGGACGGACGCCCACGTTGAGCGCAAAGCCGCGCGACTCGCGGGTGAACTGCGGATACTGGATGGTGCGCTGGAAGAGGTCGGCGCCGAACTGCCACTTGGAGTCGAAGACCCGCTGCTCCACGAAGGAGAGGACGAAGAGTTTGCGTAGCGAGCTGAGCGTTGTGTTGAGGGTGAGGGACTGGCCGCGACCGAAGAGGTTGTTCTCGCTGATCTGGGCCATGAAGAAGAGGCTCTCGCCCGACGAGAAGCCGGCGCCCGCCTGAAGCGAACGGGTGGAGCGCTCCTTCACGATGACCTTCAGGTTGACGATGCGCGGGTCGGTCGCAGAGGGCTCTTCTTCGTAGGTCACATCCTCGAAGAAGCCGAGCCGCTTCACGTAGGCAACGGAGCGCTCGATTTCGGAGGAGGAGTACTGGTCGCCCTCTTCGATGGCGAGCTCGCGGCGGACGACACGGTCGCGCGTGAGATCGTTTCCGCTGACCTCGATGGTACCGATGAAACAGACCTCGCCGCGGTCGACCTCGTAGGTGACCGAGACCTGGTGATTCTCGGCATCCATGCGGGTCATGAGGTTGACGTTGGCGTTGGCGTAGCCCCGGTCTTTGTAGGAGCGGGTGATGCGGGCGAGGTCGGCCCGAACCGAGCTGGAGGAGAAGTTCTCGCCGGGCACAATCTTGGAGCCCTTGAGCAGCTTGCCCGGCTCCTCGAGCAGGTCGCCGCTCGCCGAGAGGGTCGAGACGGAGTAGGGCTTGCCCTCATCAATGGGGATGGAGATGTAGACGCGCGACCGGTCGCGGCTGAGCGAAACGGTGGGCTTGCTGACCCGGACATCGAGGAAGCCGCGGTCGTAGTAGAGCACGCGGATGCGCTGCAGGTCGAGGTCGAGTGAGGCCTCCTTGAAGGAGCCTAGCCCGCTCATGAAGCTGAGGTAGGTCTCGGGGCGGGTCTCGATGAACTGCTGGATTTCGTCGTCGGAGAGCGCCTCGTTGCCGATGAGCGAGAGCCTGGCGATGCGCACCTTTTCGGCCTCGGTGATGACATACTTCACCACGACCTCACCGACGGCGCGGGTCTCGACCTTGGACTCGACGGAGGCGAGGAAGAAGCCCTTCTCGCGGTACATTTCCTCGATGGTGGTGACGCCGGCGGCGATGCTCTGCTGGTTGAGGATGGTCCCCTTCGGAAGCGCGAGCTTCTCGATCATCTCCGATTCCTCGATGGCGTCTTCGCCCTCGATTTCGACGCTGGAGATGGTGGGCCGCTCGACGACGATGAAGCGGAGGAGGATGGCGTCGCCCTGCGGCTGCGCATCGACGGAGACGTCGTCGAAGAAGCCCATCGCGTAGACAGCGCGGACGGCCTCGCCGAGGGCGCGGCTGGTGAGCCGCATACCGGCGCGGAGTGCGACCTGGCGGTAGATGGCCTCGGCCTCGACGCGAACGGTGCCGCTGACCTCGATGCCGGCGATGAAGGGGGCGTTTTCTTCGGTCAGCTGCGCGTCGGCGCGGGCCGGAACCAGGCCCAAGCCGGCGAGCGCG
>CAIWGR010000437.1 GCA_903912275.1 uncultured delta proteobacterium | reverse complement strand
AGCGTCGAAGGCCTGCCGCAGCCGCTCGGGAACCGCATCGTCTGCCATCGGATCGCCGCCCGCCAGCAGCGTCCGCCGAAGGCGCATGGCATGCATCGCCGCGTAACCGGCGGCGCGCGCGGCCTCGCCTGCCTCCTCGGCGGTCAGCGAGAGGAAGGCGGGTCGAGCCTCCGTCACGCGGCCTCTTCGCCGCGGAGTCCTGCAAGCAGCCTGACGATGGGCAGGCTCGAAGGGCAGAGCGGCTCACATGCGCCGCAATCGGTACAGCGGAGCCGGTCGGCGTCGACCTTCGCGGAGGCCGCCGCCGTCCCGTCGCGTCCTGCAGCAAGCATCAGCGCCGAGAGGCTCAGCGGCCCGTCGGCTGCGGTTGCAGCGGGCAGACAGACGGCATCGCAGAGGCCGCAGCCGATGCAGCCCATGGCCTTCGCGCGGAGTTTGCGTTCGGGGCGGGTGAGCGGCTCGATGTGGTCGGGCCGGTAGTTCGACAGAAACTGGCTCTCGCCGCCTGCGTCGTAACGGAAGGTCACCTTGAGGAGCCAGTGGCGCCAGAAGTAGTAGGCAAGCAGCGCGAGTGCGTGGAGTCGCTTCATCGGGCCGCCTCCTCGAGCGCCTGCTTGGCGACCTCGATGCCGGTCGCAACGGCAAGTCCGAAGGCTGTCTGGTCGCGCGCAGCGTCGTGGCCTGCGAGTGCGCCGCCGCAGGCGAAGAGGCGCCGCTCACCCAACACCGCGAGGCGCCGGTCTGTCGCAATGCCGCGAACGCCCGACCCCTGAGGCAGCCAGGGCTGCGGCCCTGTCGCGTCGACCGAGGCGCCCGATGGCGTCGTCCATCGCGCGTCGACCGCCGCGCTGCCGCGCCACGACGATGACCCCGTCGCCATCACAAGGACCGCTGCCTCTGTCTCGAGCAGCCCAGATGAGACGCGCCAGCCTGAGGCGAAGGGCTCTGCCGCGCCGCCAAGTGCGCCCGCGCGTGCCACGCCAGCCTCTGCAAGCGCCCGGTCGAGCTGCGCGCGAAGCCGAAGCCCCCATGCCGGCTCCGTCGTTGTGGCGAGCTCCAGCACCGGCCTCCCAAGCCGCTCCGAGAGCGCCGCGCGCAGCGATGCGGCCCGCTCAAAGGTGGCTCCCAGCAGCGGCGGCAATACGAGCGCTCCCTCGCCGGGCGCCGCGCGCAGAAGCCCAAACCAGACCTCCACATCCCACGCCGCAGTCGCCGCGGCCGCCTGAAGCAGCCCACCCCAGCGATGCGGCGTCGCAACCTCGAACGACTCCGCCTCGCCCAGTCCCGCATCCCGCCACATGGCGGCGAGCCAGGTCGCAGCGCAACTGGGCATCGCGGCAAAGCCTACAAAGGTGGGGCTGCGCTGCGCCGTCGTCATCATGCCGGCCGGCACGAGGTCGGCGCTCCGCAAGAGCCCCTCGGTCACGGGAAGCGCGAGCGCCCGCGGCTGCAGCGTCGCCTCCAGCCCCAGCAGCCGAAGCGCACGCTCCGTGCGCCGCTGCACCTCATCGGCGCCCCAGCCGAGCTGTACAAAAGGGTGGTTCGGACAGGCCTGACCGAGCGCGGCCATGCGCTCGCCCGGCCCCCACTTGCGGCTGCTGCTCGCCACGGTCGGAAGGCTGCCCACCGCCGCAGGCGGCGGCGCGATCGGCCCAAAGAGGTGGCCCATGCCCGACCAGTGGAGGCTCGCTCCCTGGCCAGCATCGCAGACCAGCACCTTGGCGCCGGCCTCTGCAGCCGCCAGCGCCGCCGTTGCGCCCGCCAGCCCGGCACCCACCACGATCAGGTCGAACCGCTCGCTCACAGCCCGCCCCCCAACCCCGCCAGCAGGGCATGCGCAGCCCGCGTTTCTGCCATCGCCGTGCCAGCGGTCATGAGTCCGCGCCGGTCCTCCCAGCGCGACTGCATGAAGGAGAGCGCCACATCGGTCATGCAGGAGGGTGCCAACCCCCGCTCTTCGCAGAAGATGCGGGCGGCAGGCAGAATCGAACGGACACCAAAGTCGCCGCCCACACCCAGCCGGCAGCGCCGCTTGAGGTCGTCGAGCTGCACCACCGCCTCGTTTCGCAGGCAGTAACGAACCTCGGCCTCGATGACCGGCTCGGCCGGGTCGACAATGGCAGCCATGCTGGGCGTCTCGCGCACCATCTCCAGAATCTGCTCCGCCCGTGAGCCGTGGCGGTAGAGAATGCGCGAACCGGCGACCGCACTCACGCCGGCCTCCACAAAATCGCGGACCATCAGCCCGTGATGTTCGCCGCCGGGAAGTGCGCGCGTTGAGGTCTCGCAGGCCACGGTCCGGCCGAGGGACTGCATGAGCGCATCGGTCGCCTCCTCCGCCATGATTCGGTAGGTTGCGAGCTTGCCGCCGGCGATGGAGAAGAAGCCATCGAGCCCCTCGCTCCGGTGGTCGTAGAGGCGGTGGGCGCGGCTGAGGTCGTCTTCGTTTTGCCCGTAGCCGTGAAGCGTTGCGCGGCATCCGACGGTCGTTCCAATCAGCGGATAGCGTCGAATTGTCGGGAAGATAGATTCTACTCCTTGGAGCAGATACTCTATCTCATCTTCGAGCACCGGGATGCGCTCCAGGTCGCCGTAGTAGTCGTCGTCCGTGGTGCCAATGAGGGTCGTGTTCTGCTGCGGGCAGATGAAAATCTGGCGCCCGTCGATCGCGTTCGCCAGCACCGCATAGTTGGTTACCCGACCCGCCGTGATGAGGTGAACCCCTTTGCCGGGTCGAACCTTCACCGATGAAGCCCCCTCCTTCGCCGCAATCCCCATGCTCCACGGGCCGCCCGCGTTGATGACCCGCGACGCAAAGAGCTCCCGGCGCGCGCCCGACAGTCGGTCTACCAGCCGGACGCCAAGCACCTGGCCGCCTTCGCGAATGAGCCCCTCCACCTTGTGGTAGGTCAGAAGCTCGGCGCCGTGCTCTGCGGCATCAAGCGCGTTGATGAGGGTTAGCCGCTGCGCATCGATGCCCCACTCGTCCATCGTGATGGCCCCCAGCAGGTTCTTGGCCAGCCCTGGCTCAACGCGAAGTGCCTCCTCCCGTGTGAGCCGCGTGTGCATCAGCCCCCGTTTGAGCGGCTGGTAGCGGTCATAGACCGTGAAGAAGACCTCCGCGAGCTCCAGCATGACCCGCTCTTTGATGCCGCCCTCCTGCCAGGGGAGCAGGAAGGGAATCCGGAAGAGCAGGTGGGGCGCGATCTGCTGGATGAAGCCCGAGTCGAGGCAGGAGAGCCGCGTTACGGAGGGGTCGGAGGTCAGATAGCGCAATCCGCCATGGATCATGCCCGAGCTGGCCCAGGTCGCGCCGGTCGCAAGGTCGCGCATCTCGCATAGCGTCACATGCAGGCCACGCAGCGCCGCGTCGCGCGCGATGCCGGCGCCGTTGATGCCACCGCCAATGACGATGAGGTCGAGCGGCTGCTCACGCGTTCCCGCGGGACGAGGCCCCGGCTGGCGTGAGGTGGCCGCCATCGTGATTAACCGCGGGGCTTGGCGAGGGCGATGCCCAACTCGCGGAGCTGCGCGTCGTCAACGGGACCCGGTGCCTCGGTCATGAGGCAGGAGGCGCTGGCGGTCTTCGGGAAGGCGATGACGTCGCGAAGGCTGGTTGCGCCAGACAGCAGCATCATGAGCCGGTCGAAGCCGAAGGCGATGCCACCGTGCGGCGGTGCGCCGCTCTTGAGGGCCTTGAGCAGGAAGCCGAACTTCTGGTTGGCCTCCTCCTCGCCAATGCCGAGCAGCGAGAAGAGCTTGCTCTGCAGGCGGGTGTCGTGAATTCGGATGCTGCCGCCTCCGAGCTCGATGCCGTTGAGCACGAGGTCGTAGGCGCGGGCCCGGATCTCGCCGGGGTTGGTGTCGAAGAGCGGCACATCCTCCGGGCGGGGCGAGGTGAAGGGGTGGTGCATGGCCACCCAGCGGCCAGCATCCGCATCGTAGTCGAGCAGCGGGAAGTCGGTCACCCAGACGAACTTGTAGGTGTCGGCAGGGATGAAGCCGCGCTCTGCAGCAATGAGCTTGCGGAGGTTGCCGAGCGCAGGGTTGGCGACCTTTGCGAGGTCGGCCACAAAGAGGAGCAGGTCGCCCTCGTTCGCGCCCATGGCGCCCGCAATCTTTGTCTGCCAGCCGGCGTCGAAGAACTTGGAGATGCCGCCGGTCCAACCCTCGGCCGTCAGCTTGGCCCAGCCGAGCCCCTTGGCGCCGAAGATGGCGGCCTTGGCGGTGTACTCGTCGATGCTCTTGCGGCTGATGTCGCCGCCGTTCGGCACGACGATTCCCTTGACCACGCCACCCTTCGCGACCGTGTCGGCAAACAGCGGGAAGGGGAAGCCCTCCGCCGCCAGCGCGCTGATGTCCTGCAGCTCCAGCCCGTAGCGCATGTCGGGGTTGTCGACGCCAAAGCGGGCCATCGCCTCATCGTAGGAGATGCGGGGGATCGGCAGCTGGATGTCGTGGTTGTGAACAAACTTCCAGATGCGCGACATGAGCCGCTCGCAGAGCTCGTAGATGTCTTCGCGATCAATGAACGACATCTCCATGTCGATCTGGGTGAACTCGGGCTGCCGGTCGGCGCGGAGGTCCTCGTCACGGAAGCAGCGGCAGATCTGATAGTACCGGTCGAAGCCGGCGATCATGTAGAGCTGCTTGAAGAGCTGGGGCGACTGGGGGAGGGCGTAGAATTCGCCGCCGT
>CAIWGR010000436.1 GCA_903912275.1 uncultured delta proteobacterium | reverse complement strand
GCAGACGAGACGGCCACATAGACCGTACCGACCGGCTTCGCCTCGCTGCCGCCTCCCGGTCCGGCGACGCCCGTAACCGCCACTGCTACCTCCACGCCGAGTCGGGCACGCGCCCCCTCCGCCATCGCGCTCGCGACCGCGGAACTCACCGCCCCCTCGGCCTGGATGAGGGCAGAAGGCACACCGAGAAGTTCCGACTTCGAGCGGTTGGAGTAGGTCACCACACCGCAGGCGAAGCCATCGCTGCTACCGGCGATCTCGGTCAGCTCCTTCGCGACCCCGCCGCCTGTGCAGCTCTCGGCCGTCGCAATCCGCAGCCCCTTCTGACGCAGCGCCGCGAGCACTGCAGCGGCGGCGGACAGCGCCGCTCCCTGCGCGTCGATAGGCAGAAGCCACGGAGCCAGCGGCGCGAGGGCTTCGGAGGCATAGGCGGTCAGCGCCTCGTCGTCGGCCGCGGCTGCAGAGATCTCCACCTCCACATAGGGATGGCTCGCGCACCAGGTCACGTGGACGCCGGCAGGGCAGGGCACAGCCTCCATGCGGCGGGCAAGGTCGCTCTCGCCGATGCCTGCCGTGCGGCGGGTAACGAACCGGCGGGCAACGGTGGCGGGCAGCAGCACGGGCAGTTCCAGCGTTGCCACCGTCTCGAACTCATAGGGAACCCCAGGCAGCACCAGGAGAGGGACGCCGTCGAAGGTCGCGACGAAGCAGTCGGCGGTCCCGACCGGGTTGGGCACGACGCGTGCCGAGGCAGGGAAGAGGGTCTGTCGGAGATTGTTGTCGGGCATGGGCCGGCCGAAGCGGGCGAACTTGGCGCGGAGCCGCTCCTCGGAACCTTTGTCCGCAACGAGCTGGTCGCCGAGCAGGTCGGCGACGGCATCGCGGGTGATGTCGTCGAGGGTGGGGCCCAGCCCGCCGCTGACAACGACGAGCGCAGCCCCGTTGGCGGCCCGGCGCAGCGCCGCGACAATGTTGGCGCGGTCGTCCGCGACCAGTGTCACGCTGACGAGCTGGTGGCCGGCCCGTCTCAGCCAGCCTCCCAGCCAGAATCCATTGCCCTCGCGCGTTCGCCCGTCGAGGAGTTCGTCCCCGATACAGACCATGTTGACCGTCGCCATCGCTGCCTCCTCTTGAGAGAGCCCGCATCTTGGCGACGGCCGGCCTTTGCGTCCACCTCCCTCTTTGTGTCGCTGTTCGGAGGCCGCCGACCATCGTCAGGGGCCGAGTTCCCTTGACCCGCGGCCGGTGTGCGGCTACCTGAGCGCCCGTTTCACTGGACCCTCGACTCACCATGGGCGGGTCAGGGTTGTTTCTCAAGGAGTCCCCCATGGCATTGGACAAGGCCGGCAAGGCCGAAATTATCGCGCGCATTCAGGCAAAGTTTAACCTCACCGATACCGACACCGGTTCGAGCGAGGTTCAGATTGCCATCCTTACGAATCGCATCGAGTACCTCACCGAGCACTTCAAGGTGCACAAGCATGACCACCACAGCCGTCGTGGTCTGCTCATGCTGGTCGGCCAGCGGCGCCGCCTCCTCGACTACCTCAAGCGTTGCGACATCAATCGCTATCGCCAGCTGATTCTAGAGCTCGGGCTGCGTAAGTAGCCACGAACGAAGCCCTCCCGCCCCGCGCGGGAGGGCTTCTCTTCTTTTGACTCCCGCGATCTGCTGGAGCAGAAGAGCCCCGCAACCGTTCTTTCTCAATCCAGCTTCACCCCACGGGATCTTGGCGTAGCCGCCGGGTAGCCTGATCTGGAGTGCAGGGGCCGCGGTTCCTGTCCTGCAGTTCATGCTTCGCGAGCAACGCACATGCAACCATGTGTGGCCCCTGAAGGCGGCCCGGGTGAACGCTCAACCCAAGGAGCCTTCATGTGTGCAATGATTCGTAAGTCTGCCCCTCTCGGAGCTCATACCGTCACGATCGAGACGGGTCGCATGGCCAAACAGGCCGGCGGCTCCGTCATCGTCAGCACGGGCGACACCTCCATTCTCGTCACCGCATGCGTCGGTCCCCACAAGGAGACCGCCGGCTTCTTCCCGCTCAGCGTGGAGTACATCGAGAAGTTCTACGCCAGCGGTCGCATCCCCGGTGGTTTCAAGCGTCGTGAGGGTCAGCTCTCCGAGGCTGAAATCCTCACCTGCCGCCTCTCCGACCGCCCGCTCCGCCCCCTCTTCCCCGAGGGTTTCAAGGGCGAAGTCCAGGTCATCGCGCAGGTCATCTCCCACGACAGTGAGAACGACGCCGATGTCCTCTCCATCACCGGCGCCTCTGCCGCGCTGATGCTCAGCAACGCCCCCTTCTCGGGCCCCATCGCCGCCGTCCGCGTCGGCCGCATCGAGGGCAAGTTCGTTGCCAACCCCACCTGGTCGCAGCGCCCCCTCTGCGACATCGACGTCGTCATCGCCTGCACCAAGGACGCCATCGTCATGGTCGAGGGCGAGGCCGACGAGGCGAGCGAAGACGACATGCTCGACGCGCTGAACTTCGGCTTCGAGGCCGTTCAGCCCCTCATCAAGCTCCAGATCAAGCTCGCCAAAGAGGCCGGCAAGGAGAAGATGAGCTTCGTCTCGCCCAAACTTGACGCAGCCCTCCTCAAGGCCGTCGCGAAGTTTATCGGTACCAAGCTGTCCAAGGCCATGGCCATCTCGGAGAAGCTCAGCCGCTACGCCGCCATCCACGACATCCGCGCCGAGCTCAGCGTGAAGTTCGCCGAGACCCACCCGGGCCGCGAGCGCGAGGTCGGAGCCTGCTTCGAGGAGCTCGAGAGCAACACGCTGCGCGACGTCGTCATCAAGCAGCGCAAGCGCATCGACGGCCGCGGCCCCCGCGACGTCCGTCCCATCACGGTCGAGGTCGGCGTCCTTCCCCGCCCCCACGGCTCGGCGCTCTTCACCCGCGGCGAGACCCAGACCCTGGTCACCGTCACGCTCGGAACCGATCGCGACGCCAAGCTCAACGAAGACCTGCATGGCAAGCGCGACGAGCACTTCATGCTCCACTACAACTTCCCCCCCTTCTCCGTGGGTGAGGTCAAGCGCATGGGTTCGCCCGGCCGTCGCGAAGTGGGCCACGGCTTCCTCGCCCGCCGCTCGGTCGAGAAGGTCGTGCCCTCGCACGAGAAGTTCCCCTACACCGTCCGCGTCGTCTCCGAGGTTCTCGAGTCGAACGGCTCCTCCTCGATGGCCTCCGTCTGTGGCGGCTCGCTCGCCCTCATGCATGCCGGCGTGCCCATCAAGGCGGCCGTCGCAGGCATCGCGATGGGTCTCATCAAAGAGGGCGACGACTACGTCATCCTCTCCGACATCCTCGGCGATGAGGACCACCTCGGCGACATGGACTTCAAGGTGGCCGGCACCGAGCGTGGCATCACCGGCCTCCAGATGGACATCAAGATCAACGGCATCAGCCGTAGTGTCATGAGCGAGGCCATGCTGCAGGCCCGCGAGGGTCGTCTCCACATCCTCGGCAAGATGAACGCCGTCCTCTCCTCGCCCAACGAAGAGCTGTCGCCCTACGCGCCGCGCATCACGACCATCAAGATTGCGGTCGACCGCATCCGCGACGTCATCGGTTCGGGTGGCAAGACCATCCGTGCCATCCAGGAGAAGGCGGGCGTCACCATCGAGGTGCAGGACAACGGCACGGTGAAGATTGCCTCCACCTCCGAGAAGGCGACGGCTGAGGCCATCGAGATCATCAAGGCGCTCACGGCTGAGGCTGTGGTCGGTGAGATCTACCTCGGCACGGTTGCAAAGGTCGCCGAGTTCGGCGCCTTCGTGACCATCCTCCCGGGCGTCGACGGCCTCTGCCACATCTCGGAGCTCTCGGACCAGCGGGTCGAGCGCACCGAGGACATCTGCCAGGAGGGCGATGAGATCGTCGTCAAGTGCATGGGCGTGGAGCGCAACGGCAAGATTCGCCTGTCGCGCAAGGAGGCCCTTGGCAAGACGCCGACCGTGGCCGTCACCAAGACCCTCGACAACTAATCCTCCTCGGAGGACTGTTGCGCCGCACCACCCGAGAGGGGGCGCGGCGCTTCCGCTTTTTGGCGACGAGATACCAAAAACGAAGAGGCCCGCAGCGAACCGCGGGCCTCGTCAGTCGGTCTGGCCGAACTCCCGGTTAGGGGGCCTTCGGTGCTGCGGGGGCCGCGGGGGCGGCGGGCGCGACGACCTTCACGCCGGGCAGTGCTGCCTGCGGGTTGGCCTGCAGCTTCACACCCGGGGGGAGGCCCATGGGCTTGGGGGCTGCGGCGCCCGAGCCAGCGGGCTCGACGGCGGGCTCGGTCTCAAGACCCCACGCGACCTCGGTGTACTCCACCTTGGCCTTCTGCTGGAGCTCATTCACGAGCTCCATGCGGAGGCGGTCCCGACGGCGGCGACGCAGGGGCTCGTAAATGATGTCCCGAACCTCATCCATGCTGCGGACGCCGGCCTCGCGGTGGTCGCGCACCTGGAAGATTTCGTAGCCAAGCTGCGTCTTGATGGGCGCTGTGACCGTGTTCTTGCCGGCCTTGAAGATGGCGGCCTCTACGCCATCGTTGACGAACTGCTGCCGGCGGCCCTTGACCACCCAGCCCAGGTCTCCGCCGCGCGACTTGTCGGCCATCTCACTGACCTCCTGCGCAACCTTGGCGAAGTCTTCCTTGCCCGTGGTAACGCGGGTGCGGATCTGGTTGATGCGGTCGAGGCCCTCCTTGTCGGAGGCCGGGTCGGCGCTGTTCTTCAGACGGATGGTGATGCGGCTGGCAAGCACGCGCTCGCCCTCGTTCCAGCGCTCCTTGTTCTGCTCGTAGAACTCGCCGAGCTCCTTGTCGTCGGGCTCAAGGGTGCCGCGAAGGGCAAGGACCTTGTCTACGAGCAGCTCCTGCCGCTTCTCAGCGTAGTACTCCTCTTTGGTCTGCTTGTGGCTGGTGAGGAAGTGGCCGAACTGCTGCTCGTTCTCGAAGACGATGCCGAGCTCCTTCTTGATGGCGGCCTCGACTTCGGCGTCGGTGACCTCAACCTTTTGGGTGCCGACATGCTGAGCGACCAGTGCGTCCTGCACTGCCTTCTGCACGATGCGCCGACGGCGCTGGTTGCGCCAACGCTCGCTGGTCGCGCGCTGCTCGGGCATCTTGGCGTAGCGCTCGAGAATCTCTGCCATTTCGGCGTCGAGCTGCGCGCGGGTGAAGACAACCTTGCCGTCGATGGTGGCACAGGCCGCGGCGGTCGCAGCAGCACCCGAGCCGGCCGCGGCAGCGGCGCCGGAGCCCGAACCTTCTGCGGTTGCTTCGGTCGTCTTCTTGCCGCACGCTGCCATCTCAAGACCTGCCGTCGAGACGACGAGCGTCGCGATCAACGCACCCTTTCCAAAATGATTCCAACCCATGTTTCAACTCTCCAAGCTTGAAAGTAGCGGCCTCTGTGAGGCGAGCCAAACGCGAACGCTCCTGCTTCTATTCCGAGCGAGGGAGACGCGCAAGCGGGAAGCGCGCAGGCCGGCATGCCCGCCCGCGTTGACAGCGCGCGGGAGCCCGCCGTATAGCCAGCGACGCTGGTCTGTGAAGCTGGCGTTACTATGTACGGAGACCCCATGCGACTCTCTCGTTGGATTTCGACCCTCGGCCTTCTCTCGGTGATGGCCCTTTCCGAGGCCTGCGGCCCCGCACAGGACTGGACCAGCCCCGAATACATTGCTGTTCGTGTGAAGGAGGGTGACGAGCGCGCCTTTTCGGAGCTCACCCGCCTCAAGCCGGAGCAGCAGAAGGTGCTCGTGCCTGCCCTGATCGAGGCCTACAACGCCGGCAAGAAGCCGCAGCGTGCGATTGAGGCGCTCGCCAGCATCGGTGACCCTGCGGCAAAGGAGGCGTTCGGCGCTGCACTTACCCAGTCTGACGACATGCTTGCCGGCCTCGCAGCCCGCGGCCTCGGTAACATTGGCGATAAGGGCAGCGCTGCCGCGATCGCGAAGCGGCTCGGCGAGGTGACGACCGACGAAGCCTATCCGGCCTTCTTCGAGGCACTCTCCAAGCTGCCCATCGACGCCGCTGCCGATGCACTTTCCGCAGTGCTCATGCGCCCCGCTTCGAAGATTGGTGGCGCGGGCTCGGTTCGTCTCGGCTGCAAGGCGCTGGCTGAGGCCTCGGCCCCCACCGATGTCATCCTCGATGCACTGGTCTTCGGCCTGGTGAATTTCGTGCCCGCCCCCTTCAAGGATCCGATGCCCGACTGCGAGCTCGCGATCCTCAAGATGAAGGATGCCGGCATCCCCAAGTTGGTTGAGCTCTTCGAGGGCAAGAACGCCAAGGTCAACGACCACCTCAAGGCAATTAGCTACCCCGCCGTCACCGGCCAGCTCCGCGCTGCTGCCGTGCTCGCGCACAGCCAGAACCCCGCGGCGATCAAGGCCATCACCCAGTTCGTCTCGACGCCCCACCCGCTGCCGACGGCCGAACTCGCCGCCATGGCAGTGGCAGACCAGCAGAACTTCTACGCCAACAGCGGCCAGATGTTCGACCAGGCAGCCAAGGCGCTCGGCGCGGCCGGTGGTCCCGAGAACCTCGCGACGCTTCGCAAGCTCGAGAACGCGGGCGCTGGCAGCCTTCTCGCCAACTTCTCGGAGTGGTTCTCGCTCTCTGACGGCGCTGAGGTTGGCCTCCGGCAGTCGGTGCATGAGGGCCTCGCCGTGATCGGCGACGCATCGGACCGCAAGCTCCTCTGGGACCGCGCCACAGCTGGCACCGTCGGCCGCGGCGGCGACAACACGGCCGGTCTGCTGCGCACCAACGCGCTACACTACCTCGGCCGCACCGCGCGGCCGGGCGAGCGGGCCGACTTTGCCAAGGTGCTCGCGGCGCAGACCAAGTTCAAGGGCAGCTTCGCGCCCGACGAGGTCTACTTCGTGCTCGCCGACAAGTGCCAGGACGACGTGGCCTGCTACACGGCAGCCTTCAAGGACCCGGCCGCGACGCTGCAGGATCCGGCCTTCGCCTCCGTTCTGTCGGGTATCGAGGAGGCCAAGAAGGACTCCTTCATGTCGACCGCCACCTCCAACATCCGCGCTGCCGGCATCTGGCAACTCGCCATCCGGCTTGGCGCCAACGAGGCCGCCATCTCGGCGCTCCTCGACAACCTGAACATCGACAACATGGAGGCCCG
>CAIWGR010000435.1 GCA_903912275.1 uncultured delta proteobacterium | reverse complement strand
TGGCGACTGCCTCGCCGCGGGCCTCGGAGGCGCCCTTGGGCATGATGGTGAGCATGTCCCAGCCCAGGATGCCGCGGGCATCGCCGATGGCGGAGATCTTCTTGAAGCGGGTGTTGAGCTGTTCGTAGGCGGCGTTTGCAGTGGTCATGATTCCCCAGGGGTCGGACATCGGAGGCGGGCGATGGATACCGCTTCGAGCGGCAAAAGGGAACGAGATGAGACAGGGCCGTAAAATCTGGGTGAAGCTGCCGCACATCGTTGACAAGCCAACGACAGAGATGCAGTTCGCCTGCGTGCTCGAGCCCCAAGGAAGACCATGCAACTCACGCGACGCAGGCTGCTTATCCTCTCGGCCCTCTCGGTAGGTCTCGTCCCCTTCGCTGGCTGCGCGGAGCAGAGCGATGAGGCCAATGCAGGAGCGGGCTCAGGAAGCGGCGAGGGCTCAGGAAGCGGCGAGGGCTCAGGAAGCGGCGAGGGCTCCGGTCCGCTGGCTGCCACCCATCTTCGGGTGAAAGGTCCTTGGGTGATGGTCACGGGCGCGACACAGGTGCGGCTGCGCTGTGAGACCAACACCGACGCGCCGCTCACGGTGACGTTGCGCGCGCCGGACGGGACAGAGGTGGTCGGCATCACGGAGCAGGAGACACGGGAGCTCTCGCCCGACTGGCCGCGGCCTGGCCTGCGCTCCGACTACCCGGACAAGGCCGGTTCTTCGACGCTGCACGACATCACGCTCTCGGACCTCACGCCCGGGCTGCATTACGACTACTCCCTCACTGCAACGAGCTTCGAGACCGTGTCTGGGAGCTTCCGCGCGCCGGCGGCCCCTGGCGAAGAGGTTCGCGTCCTGTTTGTCGCCGACACGATGTGGCCAGGCAGCGAGAAGGTGGGGCCGCGCGCAGCGGCGCTGGGTGGCGATCTCTTTCTGCACGGCGGCGACATTCAGTACTACGACAACCCTGTCGACACCTGGAACGGCTACTTCGCCTACTTCGGGGGCGTGATGGCCTCGATGGCCTCCCACCATGCAATCGGCAACCACGAATACGAGGCCTTCGGCGAGTTCGAGAGCCACTTCGAGCGGCTCTTCGGCGGTCAGGGCGAACCCAACGGGACCCTTCATTACCACGCATTTACCTTCGGCAGCGCCCGGTTCGTCTTCCTGAACTCCGAGGCCGACTTCGGGCCCACCGGGACCACGCAGATGGCCTGGTTTGAGGAGGAGCTGCGCGCAGCCGACGGCGACCCCGCCATCCGCACGGTCATCGTGGTCTTCCACCGGCCCGTCTACACCTTCGGCAAGAGCACGCCCGACTTCACGGTCCGCGACTACTTCCACCCCCGCTTCGTCGCGAGCAAGGTGAGGCTCGTGCTCACGGGCCACAACCACGGCTACGAGCGCTTCCTCATCGGCGACATCCACTATGTGGTGGATGCAGGCGGCGGCGCGCTGCTCACCAACATCAACGATACGCGCGCAGAGGTGCTGGCGGTCTACCCGGATGAGGAGTCGAAGCGGCTGGTCGCCTCGTCGAGCTACGGCGTCTCTGCGCTCACCATCGCCGGCGATGGCAGCATCCGTGTGGAGCGGGTGAACGAGCGAGGCGAACCCACCGACAGCTACACGGTGGGCGCACCGTGACGCGACCGTTGGCGCTCGTCACCGGCGCAGGCCAGCGTGTTGGCGCCGCGGTCGCACGCCAGCTTGCGGTCGAAGGTTGGTCGTTGCTCCTTCACGCCTTTCGCTCTGCCGGGCCGGCCTCTGAACTCGCGCGTGAGCTGGAGCGTTCGACCGGGGTCTGCTGCGACGTGGTGACGGCCGACCTGCGGTCCGCTGAGGGGCGCGCGGCGCTTTGCGCGCTGATTCGAGAGCAGGCACCCGAGGGGCTCGTGCACTGCGCCTCGCCCTACCCTGCCGGCCGTCTCGGCGAGAGCGCTACGGCGATGCTGGAGGCATTTGAGATCGGTCCCATCGCGGCAGCCGAGCTGCTCCGGGCCGCCCACGAGGGGGGCAATCTCCAGAGTGCCGTGATGATGCTCGACGCCCGCTCCGACCGGGGATGGGCGGGTCGCAGCGCCTATCTGGCTGCCAAAGCGGCGCTCGAGAGCGTGACCAAGACGGCAGCGTTGGAGTTTGCGCCGAACGCGCGGGTGAACGGCCTCGCGCTCGGCGCGGTAGAGCCAACCCCGTGGGATGCGGCGTGGGGGGAGCGGCTTCCAGAGGCGGCGCTCGCGCAGACACTTACCGGGCGGGCCGTGAGCCCAGTCGAGGTTGCGCGGCTCGCAGCGCTGCTCCTCTCGCCAAGCACGGCGGGCGTGACGGGGAGCATCTGGCGAGTGGATGGCGGAAGAATGGTGAGGTGAGCGGAAGGGGACTTGCGGGCAGCGAGTTCCCGACTAGTTTGGTCAAGAATTACCTCATCGGGAGCTGCGCCATGTCTGATTTCAAAACGCTGATTGCCAAGGTCAAGAGCACCATCACCGAAGTCACCGTCGAGGAATCCAAGGGCCGGCTCGGAGCGAGCCTGTTCCTGGATGTGCGGGAGCCTTCGGAGACGGCAGATGGCCACGTGAAGGGGGCGCTTCTGATCCCCCGCGGCCTGCTCGAGCTTCGGGTAGAGGAGCGCATCACCGACAAGGCGCGGCCCATCGTCGCCTACTGCGCAGGCGGGAACCGGTCGGCTTTCGCTGCGGCGAGCCTGCGGGAGCTCGGTTACACGAATGTCACCTCGATGATTGGCGGCTTCGCGGCCTGGAAACAGGCGGGGCTCGACTTCGAGGTGCCGGTCACCCTGAGCGCGGAGCAGTCGGTGCGGTACAGCCGCCACCTGCTGATGCCCGAGGTGGGCGAGGCCGGACAAATCAAGCTGATGCAGAGCAAGGTGCTGCTCCTCGGTGCAGGCGGCCTCGGCTCGCCCTCGGCCTACTACCTTGCGGCGGCCGGCGTGGGCACGCTCGGCATCATCGACAGCGACGTGGTGGACCGGAGCAACCTGCAGCGGCAGATCATCCACAACGAGAGCCGCATCGGCATGCCCAAGGTGGAGAGCGCGGCGAAGACCATCGCCGAGCTGAACCCGGATGTGAAGGTAAAGGCCTACAACACGCGGCTCACGGCGGAGAATGTGCTGGAGATCTTCTCCGACTACGATGTGATCGTGGACGGTGGCGACAACTTCCCCACGCGGTACCTTGTGAACGACGCCTGCGTGCACCTCGGCAAGCCGAACGTGACGGGCTCGGTCTTCCGCTTCGAGGGGCAGATCACGGTCATCCAACCGGGCGTGGGCCCCTGCTACCGCTGCCTCTATCCCGAGCCGCCGCCGCCGGAGTTCGCACCCTCCTGCCAGGAGGCCGGCGTACTGGGCGTTCTGCCCGGGACGATGGGGCTGCTTCAGGCGACGGAGGTTATCAAGCTGCTGCTCGGTCTGGGCTCACCGCTGGTGGGGCGCCTGATGCTCTACGACGCGCTGGAGCAGAAGTTCCGAGAGCTTAAGATTCGTCGCGACCCGGGGTGCAAGATGTGCGGCGACCATGCTACCTTCACCGGGTTCACGGAGTATGAGCAGTTCTGCCGCCTGGAGCCTGCAACTTGAGACCGCCGCGCCGCAACGAACCGAATCGGAGACCCGCTCCACGCCCCACCGGAGCACCCTCCCCGACCGGTTCCTACGACGCGGCCAAAGGTTGGGACCATGTGTCGGCCTGGTACGATGGATTGGTGGGCGAAGGTCAGCACGACCACTTCTCGGAGACCATCCTTCCGGGGCTGTTGCGGATGTTGCCAACGCCGCTTCCAAAGCGGGTCTTCGACCTCGCCTGCGGGCAGGGATATGTGAGCGAGGCGCTCGCACTGCGGGGCTGCGAGGTGGTGGGATTGGATGCAGCCGCCGGGCTGATTTCTGCTGCTGAGGCGCGGCTGCGAACACGTGGCGAGGCCGGTCACCGTAGCCGCTTTGTGACGGGCGATGCGCGCGCACTGGAGTCGGTGCTGACAAATGCAAAGGTGGCGGGAAGGTTCGACGCGGCGCTTTGCATCATGGCGGTCATGAACATCGACCCCATCGACGGGATGCTGGCGCAGCTCGCGGGGCGCATCGAGGCGGGCGGCACGTTGCTGTTGGTCATGCTCCACCCTGCCTTTCGGGCGCCGGCGAAGAGCGGCTGGATGTGGCGCGACTCCATCGCGCAGGGGTCGGTCCAGCTGCGGACCATCGAGAGCTATCTCACCCCGTTTGGGAGCGAGATCGTGATGAACCCGGGCCAGGTGGCGCGCGGCGCGAAGCCCGTGGTCACGAAGACCTTTCATCGGCCGATGGGCTTCTATGTTGCGGCGCTGGCACGGGCTGGATTCGCCGTGGACGGCCTCGAGGAGTGGGCCAGCAATCGCCGCAGCACGAGCGGTCCGCGTTCGACAGAAGAGAACCGGTCGCGCGCCGAGATTCCGCTCTTCCTGGCGGTCAGAGCGAAGCGGCTCTGACCTCGCCCGGCTACCTCAGAGGCAGGGGCCCAGGTAGTCGTAGAAGCTCCAAGGGTCGATGCCGGAGGAGTAGGCGTCGTAGATGATGTAGTAGGTGGTGCCTGCGACCGCGGTGAATCCGACGACGGGGTCGAGGCCGATGCTGTCATCTTCGCAAGCAAGCGCGGACGCCGATGAATTGCAGGTGGTTCGTACCTCGAGTGCGACGTCGTCGACACTGCCGAACGCGGTGATGCAGATGGGGCCGCTCACGGGCGAGGTGAAGGCGATGACCCGGTCTCCACCGGCCAGCGGGCCGCAGGAGGTGGTCTGACGATCGCGCGTGTTGGTAGGGACACTGTAGTGGCCGAAGCCGCCGAGCGCGAAGGGGTCGGCGCAGGTTCCGGCCGCGCCCGTCGGCAGGCAGTTGGCAGCGGTCTGGCATTCGACGTCGTCGCAATCGATGGCCACATCGCCGTCGTCGTCACGGCCATTGGCGCAGTTCTCGCCGGTGGCACTGGCCGGAGGCGGGCAGCTCGCGTCGAAGATGCAGTCGCCGTCATCGCAATCGACCAGCCCGTCGCCGTCGTCGTCAGCGAAGTCGCTGCAGTTGGTCTCAAGGCCGAAGGAGCCACCGCCGCCACCGCCTCCGCCCGTGCAGGCGGGGTCGAAGTCGCAATCAAAGTCGAGGCAGTCGACATCAAAGTCGCCGTCATCATCGATGCCGTTGGTGCAGCTGGTCTCGAAGCCGCCGCCGCCGCCGAAACAGGCGATTTCGAGGAAGCAGTCGTCGTCATCGCAGTCGATCAGGAAGTCTCCATCGTTGTCGCGAAGATCGGAACAGTTGGTCTCGGTGCCGGTCGCCGTCGTGCAGATCGCGAGGGAGGAGCAATCGGTGTCGATGCAGTCGGTGGCGCCATCGCGGTCGTTGTCGATGTTGTCGTCGCAGACCTCGGTGCTGGAATCGCAGCCATCGGGGATGCCGTTGCCATTGGCATCCAGATTGTCGTCGAAGCCGGGGCAGATGTCGTTCGCATTGCATACGCCATCGAAGTCTGTGTCGTTGCCGGTGCCACACTCGATGGTGCAGTTGAACGAGCAACCATCGCCTGCGCGACGGTTGCCGTCATCGCACTCTTCGCCCGCATCGACGACGCCGTCGCCGCAGGTCGCCGAGCCCGTGTCGGTGCCGGTCGCAGTGTCTGTGGCAGGCGAGGTGTCGGTACCGGTGGTGGTGTCTCCCGCGGTTGCGGTATCACCCCCCGCACCTGTGTCGGAAACACCTGAACCGGCGGTGCCCGAGTCGGTTACATCACCGTCCGAGATCGCAGGACGGGAGGTGTCTTCGGTGCTTCCGCCCTCGTTGCGGCCGCTTGCGACGGTGTCAGAGCCTGCGCAGCCAGCGAGAAACAGTGCAGAGAGGAAGGGGGCAGTGAACTTCATGGCAGGCTCCACCAATGACGCTTCGTGTCGAACCACGGGGGAGCCAGTCTAACAGAGCCGGCCGCGTTGCCAAGTGGCAAGCCGCTCGGTGCTAAGGACAGCTGGGGTCGCTCGCGCAGTCGGTGTCGGCACAGTCCACGAAGGTATCGGTGTCGTTGTCGAGGCCGTCTGTGCAGGAGGCCTCGGAGCCGTAGACCTCTGCGCAGGTACCGCGTGAGATGGTGAGGTTCCAGGTACCCGGGGCGGTGCCGGAGTACCTATCGGCAAAGAGGAAGTAGGAGGAGGCGTTGGTCACCGCCAGGTCGATGCGGGCGCCGTAGGAGGTCTCCGAGTAGTCGTCGCTACAGGCGAGATCGGTGGTCGAGGTGCAGACGGTGCGAGCGTAGAGGACCGCATCGAACGTCGCGCTGCCGGCGAGCTGCACGCAGATGTTACCGGTGAGCGGCGCGCGCCAGCGGATGGCCTCCTCGCCGCCAAGACCGCCGCAGGAGCCTTCCCGGTTGGAGAAGCTGGTCGTGCCGGTGAAGGTGCCAAAGCTGCCAATGTCGGTCGGCGTGGAGCAGCTGCCGTTGCCCGTCGGGGTGCAGTAACTGGAGGTGCACTGTGTGTCGTCGCAGTCGATGGCGCCATCGAGGTCGTTGTCGCGACCGTCGTTGCAGACCTCGGGCGAGGCGATGCAGACGAACTGTGCAGCACAGTCGGGGTCGGCACAGTCAACGAGGGTGTCAAGGTCGTTGTCGCGGCCGTCGGTGCAGACCTCTGGGAAGGGGATGCAGTTGAGGGCATCGGTGCAGTCGGTGTCGGAGCAGTCGATGAAGCCGTCGCGATCATTGTCGATGCCGTCGGTGCAGATCTCGGCCGGTGGCAGACAGGCAGCATCTCCGGCACAGTCCGGGTCGAAGCAGTCGATGAGGGTGTCGAGGTCGTTGTCGCGTGCGTCGGCACAGAGCTCGGGGACGGGGATGCAGACGGTAGCGCCGCTGCAGTCGGAATCGGAGCAGTCCACCAGACCGTCGAGGTCGTTGTCGAAAGCATCATCGCAGATCTCAGGCTGCGGACCGCAGGCCGGGCTGCCGACGCAGGCGGTGTCTGCGCAGTCGGTGGCACCGTTGGCATCATCATCCACGCCGTTGTCGCAGTATTCGGGGAGAACGAGCGGGCAGGCACCGGACTGCACAAGCAGGCGGTAGGTTCCGAAGGCGCTGGCGGTGTTGCCATCGACAGCCAGGAAGACGGTCCGGCCGGCGGTGAGCGAGCCCTCCGCCATCGACCAGGTAGAGGGGCCGTCGTTGGCGTCGCAGGTGATCAGGCTGCCCGTGTTGAGGCAGGTGTTGGTGAGATAGACGGTGGTATCGAAGGTGGCCTGGGTGACGATGAAGCACCAGTTGCCGGTGGTCGGCACCGTGACCGACCAGACGTCGTCGTGGCCCCCTGCGCCCGTCGAGCAGCCGGTGCGGCCCTGGTCGGCTTGCGCGGTGGTATCGCCCGTGTAGGTACCGGCGCCCGTGATGATGTTGGGTGCGGTGCAGGTGCCATCGGTCGGCGGGATGCAGGCCGGGAAGCTCGCGCAGCGCGGGTCGAGGCAATCGACAAGGCTGTTTCGGTTGTTGTCGATACCATCGTCGCAGACCTCTGCGCAGAGGGGGGAGGAGGTGCAGTCGGAGTCGGCGCAGTCGGTGGCGCGGTCACGATCGTTGTCCAGGCCGTCGTCGCAGACTTCCGGCAGGACGATGCAGTTGGCATCGAGCGAGCAGTCGGCGGTGTCGGCACAGTCGGTGAGGCCGTCGCGATCATTGTCGCGGCTGTCGTTACAGACCTCGGGCAGGATGATGCAGTTTGCATCTGTGGCACAGTCGGCCGTGTCGGCGCAGTCGGTCAGGCCGTCGCGATCATTGTCGCGGCTGTCGTTGCAGACCTCAGGCAGGCTGACGCAGTTGGCGTCGGCGACGCAGCTTGTGTCGTCGCAGTCGACGAGGCCGTCGGCGTCGTCGTCGAGGCCGTTGGCGCAGCTCTCGGTGAGGGTTGCGGGGCAGACGCCAGGACGCACAAAGAGGCGGTAGTCACCGAAGTCGTCGAAGTGAGAGCCGGTGACGAAGACGAAGTAGTTGGTTCCGGCCGTGAGCGTCGGCTCGGCCTGCGAGAGCAGGAGGCCAACAGGGGAACTATCGTCGTCGCAGGTAACCTCGCTCCCGGCATTCGTGCAGCCGCGGCGCACATCGATGACGGTGTCGAAGTTGCCATCGGTCACCCAGAAGCACCACTTGCCCGCCGTGGGGGCGTTGAAGGTGTAGACCTCATCGGGGCTGTCCGGATCCAGTGCACAACCCGGGCTCACAGCATCGGCGAGGCCGATGGTGGAGCCGTCATAGATGCCGGGACCGGTGATGACGCGGGGTACGGAGCAGGTGCCCGCGCCGGCGACCGCGCCGCAAGCAGGGTCACCGATGCAGTCAAGGTCCAGACAGTCGGCGTACCGGTCCAGGTCGTTGTCGATGCCATCGTCGCAAATCTCGGCGGTCGCGCCTCCCGTACAGACGCCGAGCGAGGCGCATTGGGTATCGGCACAATCGATGGCGCCATCGAGATCGTTGTCGATGTTGTCATTGCAAATCTCCGGAGAGCCCTCGCAACCATCGGGGATGCCGTTGGCATTCACGTCGAGGTTGTCATCGAAACCGGGGCAGACATCGCTGCCGTTGCAGACGCCGTCGAAGTCGCTGTCGTTGCCGGGGCCGCACTCCAGGGTGCAGTTGAAGGAGCAGCCGTCGCCGGCGAGACGGTTGCCGTCGTCGCAGGCCTCTCCGGCCTCGATCGTACCGTTGCCACAGATGGGAGGACCGCTGGTGTCGACAGCGGTGTCGACAGCGGTGTCGGGGGCTGTGTCACCGGGGTCGGTGTCGGCTGTAGCGTCGGGGTCGGTATCCGCCGCGGTATCTGCGGGATCGGTGTCGGCCGCCGTGTCTGGTGCGGTATCGCCGATGGTGTCACCACCGCCTGTGTCCTCCGTCGTACCGCCGGTATCTCCGGTGTCGGTACCGAAGATGTCGGGACGCCCGGCATCGGCTTCCGATGTGTCACCGCCCGTGCAGGCTGCGACAGTGAGCAACAGGAGCGAGGCGCCAAGAAGGTGAGCGGAGCGGCCGGGCAGAGTCATGCAGGGATACCAGGTTGGGACAGCTTTCGCTGCCGTCAGTTGCCGGGGCTTCTAGCCACCGAGTTGATTCAGAGACAAGTGGCTGCTCCGCCGCACAGCCACCTAACCTCAGTTCGCAGACGCATAGGTCAGTTTTGCAACAGGGGCGAGACTTCGGGGTCACCCGAAGAAGTCGAGCAGCCCCTGCGAGCCCGGTTCAAACAGGCGGCGGTAGAGCCGCAGCGCACCCTCATCCGAGAGGCTGGCGACATGATCGCAGATGAGCCGGAGCTTTTCGTCGCCCTGGTAGTCGTCGGAGCCGACGCGCTCACTGACGCCGCGCGGCAGCAGTTCGGCATCGTTGGCGAAGGCTTCGAAGAGCCGCCGGACCACACGGCGTGCCGCGGCATCGAGCGTGGTCAGACGAGGATCCTTGAGGATTTGGGTCCGGGTGACCGCCTTGAGGACCGCTACCTTGGCGAGCGCATCGGCCGGCAGATTTGGCAGTTCGCCGTCGACCGCGGTCACCGCATGCACGAGTTCGCGGTGGAGTTTGCTGGCGAGCTCCTTGCTCGAGGCAAGGCGGAGGAACTGGCGGCTGGTCCCGGGCAGTCGCCGCGCCTCGCCCTTGGCGAGGAGATCGTCGAGGAGCGCAACAACCGAGCCGATGATGGCCTGCACCTGCGACGGCTGCCACGATGGATCGGTCTGCCTGAGGAATCGGACCACATCGTCGATGAAGCCGCCGCCGTTCGCGGTGAGGCGGAGGTCGCTGACGGCAAGGAAGCCCATGCGGAGCCCGTCTTGGAGGTCGGCAACGCAGTAGGCGATGTCGTCGGCGAGGTTGAGGATGCGGCACTCGTAGCTCTCTCGTCCCTGTGTCCCACGCGCCTCGGCGACCCGCTGGGCGAAGGCCCAATCCGCATCGTAGACACACTTGGGAGCGTGGGCCGGGGCGAGGAGGTCTGCGCTCTCCTGCGAGGCGAAGCGGGGCTGGAGGACCGCCTCGTGCGGGAGCAGGCTGCGTGCCTCGGCGTAGGGGACCTTGTACTTGAGCACACCGTCGAGGGTGGCGTAGGTGAGATTGAGCCCCTCGTAGCGGAAGCCTTTGACCTCGACGCAACGGACGATGCGGAGGGTCTGAGCGTTGCCCTCGAAGCCGCCGTGGTCGCGCATGCAGTCGTTGAGGACCGCCTCGCCGTTGTGGCCGAAGGGCGGGTGGCCGAGATCATGGCAGAGGGCGATGGCTTCGCAGAGGTCGGTGTCTGCTCCGAGCTTGCGGGCAATGGCTTTGGCAATGAGCGCGACCTCCATGGAGTGGGTCAGCCGGGTGCGGTAGCTGGCACCTCGGGCACCGTAGAAGACCTGCGTCTTCTCCTGCAGCCTGCGAAACGACTCCGCATGCAGCACCCGTGAGCGGTCGCGCTCGAACTCGGTGCGGGTGTCATGCTCTTTCTGCGGGTCGGCATACTCGTGCAGAACATCTTCGGGGCGTTCGAGGCGTGCAGGTCTTGCGGGTAACTGTCTCATGGCCCGCTCCTAGCCGTTTTGCGACCTCGGATCGAGGACATCGCGCAGCGCCTCACCCACCACATTGAGCGCAAAGAGGGTCAGCGTGAGGATGGTGCCGGGGAAGAGGAGGAGCCATGGGTAGGTGAGCATGATGCCGGCGCGGGCGCCGTCGTTCGCGAGCGCGCCCCACGAGGTGTAGGGCGCCTGCACACCGAGGCCGAGGAAGGAGAGGAAGGACTCGGTGAGCATCGTCTCCGGCACAGTGAGGGTGGCGTAGACGAGGATGGGACCGAGCGCGTTGGGGAGCAGGTGCTTGAAGAGGATGGAGGTTGTCGAGGCGCCCACGGCGCGGGCCGCCTGCACATAGTCGAGGTTGCGGAGCGCGAGCACCTGGCCGCGGACGATGCGGGCCATGGTGAGCCAGCTCATGGCGCCGATGGCGATGTAGAGCAGCCGGATGTCGCGGCCGAAGACGACCATCAGCAGGATGACCAGGAACATGAAGGGTAGCCCGTAGAGGACATCGACGATGCGCATCATGAGCGCGTCGATGCGTCCCCCATTCCAGCCGGCGACTGCGCCCCAGATGAGTCCGATGACGAGTGAGACGAGGGTGGCGAGCAGGCCGACCATGAGGCTGACGCGGGCGCCGTAGACGAGGCGGACGGTGAGGTCGCGGCCGAGACTGTCTGTACCAGCCCAGAAGGTGGCGGGGCGCGGGAGGCCGGGGAACTCGGAGGCGGAGAGCTTGCCGTCAGCGTCGGTGTCGAAACGGCGGGTCCAGGCGGTGGCCTCCCCGACGGGGAAGAGGTCGATGAAGATGCGCGCCTCGACGAAGTTGAGCGTGCCGCTGCCATCCTTGTCGAGGGTCTTGAGGACGGCCGCCGCGGGGGCCGTGAGTGCGCGCGGCGCCGCATCGAGTTCGGCTGCATTCAGCGCGCTGTCACCATCGGCATCGAGCATCGCAAGCTCTTCGTGGGCGAGCGCCTCGGAGAGTTCGAGCGCCGTCCACGCGCCGTCATGGTTCAGGTCGGCGCGTGCAGAGGCCTCATCCGCGACCGGTGCGAGAAGGAAGTTGTCGCGCGGGATGCCGCGCGCACCGGGCGGCAGATAGCGGTGGCATGGATGATTCTCGACCACCGTGAAGCGGGTGAGATAGCGCTCCACGAGCGGCTGCATGATGGCGAGCAGACTGACGACGATCAGGAAGACCAGACTGATCATGGCCAGACGGTTCTTCTTGAAGCCGCGCCAGGCGCGTGCCGAGGGCGACTCGGGCTGTGACTGCGCGGAGCCGCTCATGCCTGCTTCCCGTCGAGGGTGATGCGCGGGTCGATGACCGAGTAGACGAGGTCGACCGCAAGGTTGAGCATGACCAAGAGCACCGAGTAGACGAGGATGGCTCCGAGGACGAGGAAGTAGTCACGGTTGAAGGCCGCATCGACAAAGAAGGTGCCGATGCCCGGCACGTTGAAGACCCGCTCGACGACCACGGAGCCGGTCAGCACCGCTGCGAAGGCGGGCCCGAGGAAGCTGACGACCGGGAGCAGCCCGGCGCGAAGGATGTGGACCAGGACCACGCGCGTTTCGCTCGCTCCCTTGGCGCGCGCGGTGCGGACATGGTCGAGTTTGGAGACCTCGAGCATTCCGGAGCGAGCGAGGCGGGAGACATAGGCCATGTAGAAGCAGCCGAGGCTGATGCTCGGCAAAATCGAGTCGCTCCAGCCGGCCCAGCCGCCGGTGCGGGTCCAGCCTAGGCCGAGTGCGAAGACCAGGATCAGGATGGGCCCGAGCACGAAGTTGGGCACCGAGATGGCGAGCGTGGAGATGGCCATCGTGGCGTGATCCCAGAAGGTGCGCGGTCGCATCGCTGCGAGGATGCCGAGCGGGATGCCGACGAGGATGGCAAAGGCCATGGCCTGCAGGCCGGTGATGAGCGAGTAGGGGAGCGCGGCGAGGAGGATGTCGGCGACCGGCGCCTCCTGCTTGATGGATGGCCCGAGGTCGCCGTGCGCCAGCCGTGCGACATAGTCGAAGTACTGCTCTGCGAGCGGCTTGTTGAGGCCATATTGCTCCTGGAGCATGGCCTCGATTTCGGGTGGCAGGTCGCGGTCTTTGGAGAGCGGACTTCCCGGCGCCAGCTTCATGACCAGGAAGGAGAGCGAGAGGACCACGAAGAGAACCGCGAGGTTCTGCAGCAGGCGTGCGGCGAGGGAGCGGAGCATGTTAGCGCCCTCCCCCGGCCTTGGGCCGCTTGTGGATATGGCGCGCGAGGTGGACGTCGCGGAGGTTTGGCTTCCAACCCTCCACATCGCCCCGCAGCAGGTGGAACTCGGCGTAGTTGTAGATGGGCATGACGGGCATGTCGTGAAGCAGGATGCCTTCTGCGGCGCGGAGAACGGTCAGGCGCGCGGCGGGGTCGGGTGTCTGCGCAGCTTTGCCGATGAGCGCATCGAATTCGGCGTTCGACCAGCCAGTGTGGTTGTTCTCATCGCCCGTGCGCCAGAGGTCGAGGAAGGTGTTGGGGTCGACGTAGTCGCCGATCCAGCCGCCGCGGGCGATGTCGAAGTCGAGCCGCTCCATGGCATCGAGATAGACCTTCCACTCCTGGTTCACGAGCTGCACCTCGATGCCAAGCTCCGACTTCCAGATGTCCTGGAGCCCCTCTGCGACGATCTTGTGGTTCTCACTCGTGTTGTAGAGGTAGGCCACGGTGGGGAACCCCTTTCCGCCGGGGAAGCCGGCCGCTGCGAGCAGGCGCCGCGCCTCTGCTGGGTCGTAATGCACAGCGTCGCCCGCGGGGTAACCGGGGAGCGTGGGGACCATGCCGGTGGCCGGCTTGTAGAGGTCGGAGAGGGTGCAGCGGCAAAGCAGCTCGCGGTCGACGGCGAGCGAGAGTGCGTGTCGGACGCGGAGATCGTTGAAGGGGGGCTTCGTAACATTGAAGCGGAGGAAGTAGGTGCCGAGCATCTCCGTGCGGCGGAAGGTATCGCGGGTGCGCAACGAGAGGATCTGGTTGCTCGGCAGCTGGTTGACCCAGTCGAGGCGGCCGTCGTCGAAGGCATTCACGCGGGCTGCCTCGTCTTCGCTGATGAGCATGTTGAGC
>CAIWGR010000434.1 GCA_903912275.1 uncultured delta proteobacterium | reverse complement strand
GGTGCCATTCACATCGGAGGTCACACCACGCACGCGCCAACAGTAGGTTGTATCGTCCGTGAGCGCCGCGTCGACCGAGCAAATCGAAGTATCGCGGTTGACGTCCTCTTCCACGCCCTCCTGCTGCCAGACCTGATTCGTCAGTTCGACCTCCGAGTAGAGCTCGCACTGGTAGGTGAGCGCCACGCCATCCGGGTCGTCCACATTGCTGAACTTCAGGCGCACAACACGCTCCTCCCAGGCTGCACCGTCGACGGGCTCGACCGCAGTCGGAGCGGGCGGGCCAGAGAAGAAGGTCGGGTCGGTTAGGCCGTAGCACTCCTGCGCGGTGGTCAGACCGTCGTTGTCCGGGTCGGCCGTGTCGTCTGCAGGGTCGTTCACATCGAAGCCAAAGCGGGCCTCGCAGGTGTCGGGAGCGCCGCCGCCATCGGCGTCGGGAATGGTCACGGTGATGTCCCACGCCTGTGTGCCGAAGCCGCCGTCCGAGTCGGTCACGCGGATGCTCACCGAGGCATTCGTGTAGACGCCCGCAGGTGCGGTCCAGCTGATCAGGCCGGTCGGCGAGATGGTCATGCCCGCAGGGCCCGTGATCAGCGTGTAGGTCTGCGTATCGGCCGAGCCGGGGTCGGTAACCGTGACCTGATAGGAGTATGCCTCGTTCTCCACCGCCGTTGTCACCGGCTCGCTCGACACGACGGGCGAAACATTCGTGATGCGCTGGGTCGTGGTCGCGGTGCGGGTGTCGTTGTAGCTGTCTCGGCCGATCGCACGGATGGTGTAGGTGTTGTCGTCCGCATAGGTGTGGGTGACGCTGAGGCCGGTGGCCGACGGCGAACCGTCGCCGAAGTCCCACTCCACCTCGAAGCTGTCGCCGCCGGGGTCGGTCGCCGTGGCGGTCAGCGTCACGACAGAGCCTTCGGCGGCCGAAGTGGTCGCGGCGATGACGGGGAGGGGCGCAAGGTTGCGGTAGTTCACCTGGAAGGTCGCGTTGCGGCTTCCGCCATCCTCATCGGCCGCCGTTGCAGTCACCGTATAGGCGCCGAGCGCAGCGTAGTTGTGGCTGAAGGTCGCACCGGTCGCAGTCGGCGTGCCGTCGCCGAAGTCCCAAGTCACCGTAACGGTGTCTGCAGCAAGGTCGGTTGTGGTCGCCGTGCCGGTCGCAGCCACGCCCTGGTCGACGATGCGGTCCGCACCGGCCGAGACGGTCGGGGCAACATTCACAACGGTGACCTGCACGGTTGATGTGGCGGTCAGCAAACTCGCATTGGTGACGCGGAGCGCGATGGTCTTCTCCGACGGGCCGTCAAAGGTCGTGCCGTTGAGCGACGCCGTCGCCGTCGTCGCATCGGTGAAGATGCCGTCATTGTTGAAGTCCCAGCCGTAGGTCAGAACCTCGTCCGAGGGGTCGAAGCTAGGGCTGGCAGAAACGCTCAGCGTCGTCCCCTCGTTCATCGTGTAGGAGCCAGTCGTTGCCGCTACAGGCACGCGGCCCACGCGAACGAAACTGTTGATGAAGTAACCGACGATCTCGGGGATGTCGTCGCCGTTGTCGTCGGCGTAGGCCAACTGACGGGGCGCAAAGCCGTTCCAGAGGATGCGGCCGCCCTGGAGGGCGAGCGCAGCCTTGTTGCCCGCCACGCGAGCAAACCGGCCCGTTGCCACTGCGCTGCCGATGGTCGGGAGCTCGTCGCCCGCGTCCGCGTAACGCTGCGTGCCGAAGGCCAGCGGCGACCGGACCGTCACGGGATAGGAGTACAACTGGATGCTGTCGATCGAAGGCTTCGAGATTCCCTCGTAGAGCTGTGCAGATGTCGCATCGAGGTGGTCGGTCACCGCCGCAGGATTGCCTTCAGCCGTGATCCCGAAGGCGAGCGCAATCTCGGGGTGCTCGTCGAGGTTGCTGTAGTTCACAATCAGCCCCTTCGAATTCCCAATCCAGCCAAGCAGGCGGCTCTGCACGCCCGGGGCGGCGAAGGCATCCGTCACCTGAACGTCGACCGCAACCTGCTGCTGTCCGCCTGCATCAAACGCAGCCTCGAAGCCGCTGCCGTCGGTGACCACCGACGAGCGAAGGCCGGCCCGCTGCGCCGCCTCGGCCAAGATGGAGGGCGAGGCGATCTCGTCGTCGAAGATGAGGGCAAACTCGGGCTGGATGGCCGCATGGATCTCGGCGGCAAGCAACTCGACCATGTCAGGGGTGTTGTCGGTATCGCTGTCGCTGGCGCCGGCCAGGCCGGTCGAGAAGCCATTGACGATCGCGCGCCCGTTGTAGGTCGAGACGGCGGCAACGCCGTCGAGCAGCGTTCCCGCGCTGTAGCGGGCAATGGCAGCGCCCGTCCGGGTCAGGAAGAGCGTGCTGCCGAGGTTGCTCGTTGCGGCGGTCGCCGTGAGGGGGGAGGGCACTCCTCCCTTGTTGAAGACGCGGCCCAAGTGGGTTGCATCCTTCTTGATACCGGTCGCCGCGGGGAGATTGGTGTCCTCGGCTACGCCAAGCAACGGAGCCCAACGCGCCGAGCCCGGCAGAAAGCCGCCGGCCGCAACCACCGGCTGGTCGAGCGCGAGCCAGTCGCTCACGGCCTGCTCGATGGAGGCGCTACCGAGCGCCTGCGAGTCGGCTCCTTCGAACTCCAACAGGACGACGGCAGGGTCGAGCGTGGAGAAGGCGTCGAGAACGGCGGCCGTCTCAATCTCGCGGACGGAGAGGTAGCCCGCCTTCGCGGCGGCCGCCTCAAGCGCCGAGCTGGCGCGGAAGTCGTCGGAGATCAGAAGCGCAACCGGCCCCGCATTCTTGGCGAAGTCGACCGCGTTCTCAAGCAGCGCAACCATCTCCTGCTTGCCGTTGCCGTCCGTATCGGCCTGGCCATACTCCGAGGCGATGAATGCTCCGACCACCAGATCGCCGTTCAGCGAGCCGAGGAGCGAGCTGCCGCCGCCTTCGAACTGGCCGAGGCTCACGAGGCCGTCCGGAATCGCCGAGACAACGTCGTTGCCGTCTGCCCGCTCCGTGCCGGTGAGCGCCGTCGAGTCAACGAAGTTGGGCTGCTGGAAAAGGCGACGCTCCAGACCCGAGGTGCCTCGAACGACCGCGGCACCCGCATGGTCGCCGGCTTCAACAGCAAAGCCCAGACGCGTTGCCCACTGCGGCGCGCCGTCGAAATCGGACGAGAAGAAGAGCACCTGCTTGCCTTTGGCGCGGGCGTTGATGATGGCGTTCTCGAGCCGGTCTGGCGCGGCGGTCAGGTCGCGGTACTCGATGAAGAGCGTGTCGAAGTTGCCCCGATTGATGATGTAGTCGAGCCGGTCGAAGTCGGTGACCGGCGTCGCGGTCACGCCAAGCGCGGTCGCATAGGCGGTCGCAGCCGCAAAATCGGTGTCGCCTACCGTGACCACGCGGCCCACCTGCTCATCGAGGATGAACTGGATGGCGTTCCGGTAGTACTCAGTCAGGTCGGTGACGCCGTCCGTGTCGTTGTCGTAGAGCGCCATCGCGTTGCCGACCAGCGCGTGCCAGAGCACCTTCTTGCTCGCGGGGAAGAGGATGGCGGGGTTGCCTGTGACTGCGCTGGCGCCGAGCCGCGCGAAGATACGCCCACCCGCCGGCGCACCGGTGGGGAAGTTGCAGATGTTGCCATAGACAGTGGTGCCCGCGCGAACGCCCGTCATCGGCGAGACGATACGGTTGGCGGTGTCGGGGTAGTTGAAGAGGTCAACGCCATTCGAAGGCGCCGTGGTCACAGCCTGACCCGTCGTGAGCGCTGCGGTGCAGGTCAGACCCATTGCCGCCTGCAGGCTCTGCGCGACCGGGAGCAGCGCATTTCCGGCGGGCTGGTAGAGCGATGGAGCCGAGAAGAGGAGCGGACGGCCAGCCGCAAGGTGATCAAGGATGATGTTGGCGGTAACCGAAGTAATCGGGCTCCGGTGGAGCTCCACGATCATCAGGTCCCAGCGGTTCCGCGAGTCGCCTGTCGGTCCGTAGGCCGTAACAAACTCGCCCGTCGTCGGCGCGTAGGTGAAGTTCGCAGCGTCGGTCGAGATGCCGAGAAGGCCCAAGGCCGCACGGGCCTCAACCTGCGGCGTGGCCTCGTTGCTCTCATCCACCAGAATCACCCGCTGGGCCGAGGCCTCCGAGGCGAACGCGAAAGAGACCAAGAGAGATGCAATGAGGATGAGACGCTTCACGATGGTGCTCGCCATAAAGTTAACGCAGAAACGAAGACGCAACGATGCAGGCCCACTCCTAGACGAATGGTGGCCTGCGAGACAAGACGAACGGCGGCAGCATTGCCCCCGCCCATCACCCGCTTCGGAGCGCGATTCCCTACCCGAGACGCGGCCGATCGCCACCAAGCCAACGTGCCACGAGCGAGCGGTAGAGCAGCACCCCCGCCTCGTAGTCTTCGCGGCGCAGGTGTTCGTGCTCGCTGTGCGCCGTCCGGATGTCGCCGGGCCCCACCAGCGTCACCGGGCAGAGGTGGCTCATGTAGGGCGCGTCCGTATTGAAGGGCACGACATCCGTCGGCAG
>CAIWGR010000433.1 GCA_903912275.1 uncultured delta proteobacterium | reverse complement strand
TCGCCATCTTCGTCGCCAACCGTCGCGCAGTCTTCCGGCGTCGCCGCGCAGGCCGGCGCGGACGCACAGTCGCTATCGGCGCAGTCGGCATCGCCGTCGCCATCTTCGTCGCCAACTGCCGCGCAGTCTTCCGGCGTCGCGGCACAGGCCGGCGCGGAGGCGCAGTCGCTGTCGGCGCAGTCGCCACTGCCGTCGCCATCTTCGTCGCCAACCGTCGCGCAGTCCTCCACCGGCGCGGTCTCCACGTCGCAGCTGCTCGAGCAGCCGTCGCCGTTCACGGTGTTGCCGTCGTCGCAGCGCTCAGAGCTGGCGAGCGATCCGTCGCCGCAGCTCTCCTTGGCAGGATCATCGCCGCAGGCAGTGAGGATGGTGACGGCCGCAATGAGCAGACCAAGGCCAGAGACGCGAAGCATGGATTCCCGCATGGTGCGACTTCCTTCAATTTTCAGGAAAAAGATTTGAAACGCGCCTCAAGTTTAGCGCGATGTGCCTCCCCGAGGCAAGGAATCTGCGCCCCGCGCGGTGCGACCGCTCACCGATGCTCTGCCGGAACGCTCTCTCGCAGCACCCTGATTTCGCGCTCCAGCGTGGCGACGCGCAGATAGAGATAGACGGCCGCGGCCGTCGCCACCGCGGCGAGCGCGAGGGCAACCCCAAAGAGTGCAGTTCCACCCTCCGGGTTCGATGCTGACAGGCGCGGCGCCTCGATCGGCAGAGACCGCGCCTCTTCCGGCTCCGGCAGCGCAACCGCCCCGCTCCCGTTCGTGGCCGGCACCTGCACGGTCGGGAGCTCGTCGCCCCGCATCCCCAGCGGGTCTTCCGCCAGCGCCTGCAGCAGCGGTGCCGGTGGCTCCACCGCCACCGCAGCCTCCGCCAGCGCCACAAAGGCCGGCATCATCATCGTACCCGCTCCCGGCGCCGCGGCCCGCTGTGCGAGCGACTCGAGCGACTCGTGGCCCAGATTGCCAAACACCGGCAGGTCGAGCGACGGCAAGGGCTCGGCATCATGCGTCGCAGAAGAGCGCTTCCGCGGACGGATGAGCATCTTCGCCAGCGGAGTCGACAGCACCGGCTCCTCCGGCACAACCTCGTTGGAGAGCGTCGCCTGCTCTCCATACGCCGCAAGGTCGATACGCCGCTGCACCGCCGACTCCTTCGGTAGGTCCGACTCCGTCTGCAGCATCCGGTGGGTCGTCTCCGGATCCACATCCTCCGCCAGCACCATCCGAGGATGGTAGATGAGCGGCGTCCAGGTGCGCAGGTTGCTCGAGGCCTGCTCAAACCCGGTCAGCCGGCCCGAGGTCAGGAGCTCCGCCAGCCGTTCACGCGAGAGCGGACCGTAGATGGTCTGCTCCAACCGGATGAAGATCTCGGTGCTGGTGAAGGCGCGCGTCGTCGGCTCCACCCGCGGTACAATCTGGTTCACCGTGAACTCGGCAACCACGGGCGCGCTCGCCTCGGCGATGGCGGGGTAGCTGCCCGAGAGCACGTAGGAGGCAACCGATACCGGCTGGCCAGGCGCTTCGGTCGGGACGGGCGTCTCCGCATCAGGGTCGACTCCTTCCTGCCCGCTGGGGCTACGTACGATCATGGAGGGCTGCTCACGGCGGGGGGCTTGGTCAGAGAAAATGCGTCGATCTGTTTGCCATCGATGTCGGTGGCTGTCCACGACAGATGGTCGGGTGCAACCTCCACCATCAGATAGTGGTGGGCGCTGATGCAGACCTCGTTGATGGCGTCCGCTTCGCCCGGATAGGAGGGCGCGCCGCCCCCACCCGTGATGACATAGCGCACGCCATGGATGTCGCGGCTGCGGCCGTAGAGGTGGTCGTGGCCCATCAGCGCGAGGTCTACATGGTGCTTCTCGAAGAGCGGCATGAGGTGGGTCTGCACCCGCAGGTCGCCCGGCTTGCGCTCCGGCGTGCAGGAGAAGGGCGGGTGGTGGAAGAAGACCACCTTCCAGCGGGCGGAGGAGGCAGCAAGCGCTCCGTCGAGCCAGCGCCACTGTGGCGTGCCCTCTTCAAAATCGCCGCTGCTGTTGATGGCGAAGAAGGCCGCATCGCCCCGCTCGAAGGTATACCAGGCCTCGTTCCCGGGCAGCGCCATGTAGTGGTAGTAGGACTCGTGGTTGCCCTCGTGGTTGCCGAGCGAGGCAAAGAAGGGGAGCCGGCTCATGATGGGGAGCGCCGGCTCGAAGAACTCGCGCTGCCAGCCATCCCAGGGGGAGCCGAGCTCGGTGAGGTCGCCCGTGTTGACCACAAAACGGGCGTCGGCGTCGAGCGCGTCGTACCACATGCGGCGGGTGAGCGCGGCATGGATGTTGGGGTTGGTGCGCACATCGCCGTAGGCGATGAAGCGGTAGGTCTCGCCCTTCACAGGCTGGCTTCGGAAGCTCCGGACCAACGCGTCCACGCGGGCCGTCGCCCCCTTCACCGGGTCGGTCTCGGCGCGGTAGTAGATGGTGGCGTCGGGCGGCAGGTCGGTCAGCGTCACCTCGTGGTGGGCACCGGCCAGTTCCGGAGCCACGACGCGGTGGTCGAGCTTGTCAGGCGACAGCCCCCAGCGCACGCCGCCGAAGCCGGCTACGTTGGTCTCCCACGAGACGTTGATCCAGTCGTTGTCTCCACCCTGCAGATAGGGGCTCTTGATGAAGCCCGCCCGCTTGTAGAGCCGCAGGTCCATGTCGAACCAGAAGGCGCGGTGACCGCCGTCGGGGTGGCGGTGGAGCGCGACGGTGAGCCGGTTGGTACCGGAACGGAGCATGGTCGGCGGGATGGCGAGCGAGGTGCGCTGCCAACGCTCCATGGAGGTTGGCTTGACAAAGGTCGGCATGGTCGGGACCGCCGCCGAAAAGCTGGCGCCCTCTGCGCCCGGCAGCACCTGCTGGCGGATGATCTCCACGCCATTCAGATAGACGATGGCGCCTGCAGCAAACTCGAGCTCCGCCTGCAGCGAGACCACCGACGCTGGGTCGGCCAGGACAAAGGTCTGGGTAAGATAAAGGGTGGAACGCTGGCCGACGACCGGCGAGCTCCCGGGCGCATCGAGCAGCAGCGTCCCAGGGCCGGTGCCAGCGCGGGCCCGGAGCTGCGCCTCGCGCTCCAGCTTCGCGCCGCCCATCTTCTGCATCGCCTCGGTGCGACCATCGAGCGGAAGCCGCACTGGCAGCCAGCCCTGGAGATCGTCCGCATGGAGCTCTGCCTTCGGGCGACCCTCCGGCGCCTCAAAGCCCTCGAGCGTTGGCCAGCCAGCAGGCGCCTCGCCCGTCGCCCAGAGCGACCATACGCTGCCCTTCGCTACCACAAAGGCGGAACGCTCGAGCCGCGGCGCGGGCTGCAGCTCGCGGGCCGCGACCGGCAGCGCAACAGCGAGCCAGCACAGCGCCGCAATCGTGGAGAGGAGAGCCCTCATCGCCCCTCGAACCGGGGCAGCCGCTTCTCGCGGAAGGCGTTCAAGGCCTCCACACGGTCGGTCGTCTCGACCAGCGGCGCGTAGCAGGCCCGCTCCACGGCCAGCCCCTCTGCGAGCGGCAGCGCGGCGCCCTCATCGATCGCCCGCTTGGCAGCGACGATGGCCAGCGGCGCACCGAGCGCGATGCGCTCCGCCCAGGCCAGCCCGGTCTCGAGCAGCGCAGCCCGCGGCACCACCGCATTCGCCACGCCCTCCGCCACCGCCTCGGCGCCCGTCAACCGCCGCGCCATGAAGATGAGCTCCTTGGCCTTCGCCACGCCCACCAGCCGCGTGAGCCGCTGCGTGCCGCCGGCGCCCGGGATGATGCCGAGCTGCACCTCGGTGAGCCCCAGCGTCGCCTCTTCGGCGGCGATGCGCAGGTCGCAGGCCAGCGCCAGCTCGAGCCCGCCGCCAAGCGCCGCACCCTGCACCAGCGCGATGGTCGGCCGGTCGAGCGACGACAGCTGCGAGGCCAGCGCCTGCAGCCGCGGCACAAACTGCCGCACCTGCTCCTCGCTCATGGTGGCCCGCTCCTTCAGATCGGCTCCCGCGCAAAAGCCCTTGTCGCCCGCGGCCGCCAGCAGGCAGACCCGCCACGAACCGTCGTCGGCCGCAGCCGTCAGCGCCGCCTCGAAGGCCTGCACCAGCTCGAGCGAGAGCGCATTGAGCCGGTCGGGCCGGTTGAGCGTGAGCAGCAGCGTGCCGCCACGCCGCTCTACCAGGACGGCGGGCTGCATCAGAGCGTCTTCCATGTCCCCGACTTCCCGGACTGGCTGTAGCGATACAGCCGTGAGTTGAGCGTCGCACCGTAGTCATTCTCGAGCCGGCCCGAGATGCGCAGCAGCGCCTCCAGATCCACGCCCGTCTCGATGCCCGCCTCGGCCAGCACATAGAGCAGGTCTTCGGTGCCCAGGTTGCCCGAGGCGCCGGGCGCGTAGGGGCAGCCCCCCATGCCGCCGATGGAACTATCGAAGGTGGTCACTCCCACCTCGAGCCCCGCAAGCGCGTTGGCCAAGCCTGTGCCACGCGTGTCGTGCAGATGGAGCGCGATGCGCTCCGTGCCAAACTGCTCCAGCGCACGCGCCGCGCCGGCCCGCACCTGAAACGGCGTGCCCATGCCGGTCGTGTCGCCCAGGCTCACCTGCATGCAGCCCATCTCCAGCAGCGAAGCCGCGGTGTCGAGCACCCGGTCGAAGGAGACCCGCCCCTCGTAGGGGCAGCCGAAGACCGTCGAGATGTAGCCCCGCACCCGCATGCCATCGGCCAGCGCAGGCGCCACGATCTCGCGGATGCCGGCCAGGCTCTCCGCGATGGTCCGGTTGAGGTTCTTCTGGTTGTGGGTCTCGCTCGACGAGAGGAAGACCGCGATGTCGCGGGCGCCGGCCTCAACGGCGGCTTCAAACCCCTTCTGGTTGGGCACCAGCGTCCAGTAACGCACCCCCTCCACCTTGCGGATCCGCCGGAGCACCTCCGCCGTATCTGCCATCTGCGGGATCCACTTGGGGTGCACAAAGCTCCCCACCTCCACGTCGCGCAGGCCGGCCTCCACGAGCCTGTGGACGAGGTCGACCTTCTGGTCGGTCGTCAGCCGCACACGCTCGTTCTGCAGACCGTCACGCGGGCCAACCTCGACGAGGCTGACGCGGCGCGGGATGCTTTCGAGAGAGGCGGCCATGCGGTGCTCGATGCGGGCGCGAACGCTAGTTGTGGTGGCGGTAGGTGACGGCAGGATCGACCACCACGCTGCCATCCATGATGCCGAGCGTGTTGGGCGAAGTGTCGCTCAGCACCAGCTTCCGACCAAAGGCCAGCGCGTAGGTGTTGACCATCTTGTAGCCCGCAAACTTGTTGAGGGTGTTGCAGATGCCCAGCGCGAAGGTCTCGTGGCAGCCACCGGCAATCTCCACCCAGGTGATGTCGGAGCCCGCGGCGTCGGCGAACTGCTCCGCGTCGCCCACGTCGTTGTTGCCGCCGCTCATCAGGAAGACCGGCACGGGCATGCTGTTGGTCCCCTCGAGACCACGCCATTCGCGACCGAGCGCGCCCGCCATCGGGATGACGCCGACCACCCGCTCGTCACGGAAGCCCGCCGCGAAGGGGGCCTTGGTCTGGTCGGAGCAGTCGGCCCAGTCGCCGTTGACGCAGCGGGCATCGAGGCTCGCGAGATCGTAGCGGATGCCGCCCAGGGCCCAGGTGTCGAAGGTGCCGAAGCTGTGGCCCGACACGATGACCTTGGAGGTGTCGGCCTCGCCGGCCAGCCAGGTCGCGTCCGGCAGCGCTTCGAGCTGGTCGATGGCAACGATGACGTCGGTGGGGCGCTCCGCGTAGAAGGCGAGCGGGCGGGGGCTCACATCCTCGTTGAAGAGGTTGTGGGTGTGGTCGGGGGCGACGGCAACCCAGCCGTGCGAGGCCACGTGACGCATCAGGTCGGAGGAGCTTCCACCGTAGGCCTGCGAGCCATGCGAGTGGGCCCAGACTGGGTACTTTCCGTTCGGGTAGACCGGCGGAGCGGGCGGCGCATTTACATAGACATCGGTGTCGCGGAAGAGCGCCAGGTTGAGGTAGTTGGGCGAGGTGGCCGTCTTCTCGGTCGCGGGATACCAGATGTTGATGCCGATGGTCCGCTGCTCACCGCTGCCGGGCGAGGTGTAGGTCGTCTCCCAGTGGCGGTAGCCGACGACGAAGGGGCCGGTCTCGTCGAGCGGCCAGCTCAGCGGGTCGGTCATGTCGAAGGTGGGGCCGGTGTCGCCGCTGCCCGAACCCTCGGTCGTGTCGCCGGAGCCGGCTGTGTCGCCAGAGGCCTCGGTCGTGTCGGTGGTCCCGGAGCCGTCGGTCGTGTCGCTGGTGTCGGCGCCCGAGCCCGAAGTGTCGGCGGTCACTGCCTCCTTGTTGTCGGAGCTGCAGGCGGCAAGGAGCAGGAGCGAGGCAAGGTACCAGTGACGCATCGGCAAAATCCTTCGAAAGGAGGGTCAGGGGCTGCCTATCACAGTTCGCGCGGGGTCGGTAGCCGTCGCCACGCCGCACCGCGCCACGAGGCAGGGTGGAGGCAATTCTGCTTGCACAGCACGGCTCGGCCGTGGCCTACTGCCCGCCGAATTCCACCACGCTTCCCATCGGAGCCCCCATGTCTGCCATCAACCGTCTGCTCCTCGCCAGCGCTACCGTCGCGCTCACCACCCTCGCCGCCTCTGGCGCCGAAGCGCGCGCCTTCCGCGTGACGCAGATCCCGAACGGCGCGGCCTTCGCCTGCACCAGCTGCCACACGACGCGCGCGGGCGGCCCGCGCAACACCTTCGGCACGGCCGTATCCGACGGCTTCACCACCACCGCCACCACCGCACCCGCCGGCTGGGGCCCCCTCCTCGCCGGTCAGGACTCCGACAACGACGGCTTCACCAACGGCCAGGAGCTCGGTGACCCCGACGGCACCTGGATGGTCGGCGACCCGAACCCCGTGTTTACCGCCACCAACCCCGGCGACCCGACCAGCTTCCCCGCCACAATCGATGCCGATGCCGGCACCGACGCAACGGAAGACACCGGCGCCGATACGACGGTCGACCCCGACACCGCCGTAGAGCCCGACACCGCCGTAGAGCCCGACACCACCGTCGACCCCGACACCACCGTTGCACCGGACACCGCGACGGACGACGCGGCCACCTCTGCCGACACCGGCACCACCGGCACCACCGACGATCGCAAGGTCGCCAG
>CAIWGR010000432.1 GCA_903912275.1 uncultured delta proteobacterium | reverse complement strand
GCGGCAAGGAGGCGTGCGGTCTGCTCGCTCCGCTGGGCAGCCAAGGCCCTGCGGGCGCCCATCGTCGCGAGCCGCTCTCGGCTCACGCCGACCTCACGGCAGACAGTGGTCTCGAGCGCAGCCTGCTGGGTGCGGAGCCGTTCGCCGACCAGCATCGCCTGCTCCAGCCGCGCATCTGCGGCCACATGGTCGAGCGGCATCGTCAGCGTGAGGGCGGCTCCATAGCCGCGGGCCTCCATGGCGGCAGCATCGGAGATGCTCCCGCTCCAGCCGTCGGAGGTGCCCGATGGCGAGAGCGAGCCGGTAAGGTCGAGCGACGGGCGCCCCTCTTCGCGTGCCGTCTCCACCCCGAGCGCCGCCTGCTGCCGGCGCGTCGCCAACTCCTGAAGCCTTGGATCCACGGTAACGGCCTCCGCGCAGAGCGCTTCGGCGCTGTCGGTCGGCGGCAACCATGTTCGCAGCCCCTCGGTCGGAACCACGACGGCGTCGGACGGCGCGCCAATCGCAGCAGCCAGCCCCGCGCCCAGCAGCGCAATCGACTCCTCTGCCGTCATCAGCGCTTCACGCAGCGACAGCTCGCGGACCGCGAACGAGGCAACCTCCACCTCGGCCAGCTGGTCTGCCTCGACCAGCGCCTTCGCCATCTCGGTGAGCCGCTTGGATCGCTCCAAGGAGGCGCGGAGATCGGAGAGTTCGGCGCTCGCGGCAACCCAGCGGGTGTAGAGCGTAAGCGCCTCGAGCGAGGCGCGTGCAACCAGACCCGACGCGCTCTTGCGACGCGCCTCCCGCTCCAGCGCAGCCTGGCGCTCCACCACCTCCGAGGCACCGCGACCTGCTCCCTTGAGGAGCGGCTGCGTCAGATTCACGCTCAGCGCCGTTGTGAACCACGGCCCGAGCTCAATCGGGCTCTTCTCCGCACCAAAGAAGAGGCAGGGGATATAGAGACCCTCCTCGCTGCCGGTCGAACAGGGCACAGACTGCGTCCGGCGAACCTGCCCGAGCGTCAGCGCCATCGTGGTCCCCCAGGGCAGCGCCTTGGCGAGCCCCATCGACCAGCGCCCCAGCCCGTCGGTGCTCAGCTCGCCGCGACCGCTCCCGCCAGGATAGGACTCGTTCTGATCGTAGCCAACAGTGGCCTGCAGCCCCCATGACCAGCGCGCATCGAGCGCCTGCTCTGCAATCTCCGCCTCGCGCACGGCAGACATCGCGTCGGCCACCGCAGGGTTGCGGGCCGACAGCTCCGCGAGCAGCTGCGCACGCGTCAACCGCAGCTCCGTGAAGCCGCTCCCCTCACCCGCCTGCGCGGCGCTGCCGAGCAGCAGGAGCAGGATGGCAAACAAGACTCCGACCTGGCGACTCATTGGCTCCCCGCCGCATAGAGGTTCCGCAGCGAAGTTCCCGGGTAGTAGCGCTCGAGGATCTGCTCTGCGGTCCAGCCGCGCTGCGCTGCGCCGATTGCGCCCGTCTGACACATGCCTACGCCGTGCCCGAAACCGCCGCCGCGGATGACCAGCTTTTCGACGAAGCCCGCGGCGTTCGTCGTCGGCTCAAGCACAAACAGCGCGCTGCGCAGGCTGCCCAGCGAGCGACGGATGTTCAGCTCCCGCTCCACCACAAGGCTCCCCGCGTCGCCCTCCACCTCGAGCCGCGTGGCGCGCCCGCTCCGGTCGCGATCGGCAACGCGGATGGAACGAACCCTGCCCACCGACTGCCGCTTCGCGACCGCCTCCGCAAGCTGCGAGGCGTTCAGCTCCACCCGCCAACGAAACGAAGCCTGCGCGCCGAACTCACGGATGTTCGACAACACGTCGCCGGGGGCATCCAAGAAGGCGGCAACCGCCGCGTCGCTGCCGATACCGGCCTCGTACTTCGACGAGGGTTCCGCACCGTCGTAGTGGGGCTGCAGGTAGCTCAGCGGCTCGCTTCCCCACGTCGTGTCGTTGCCCCCCGCAAAGCCGCCATTGTTGGCCGAGAAGGAGGCGCGGATGAGGGCGTCTCCGCTCGCCAGCACAAGCCCGCGCGTCTGCCGCGCCGCAGCCGTCGTCGTCGCCGTTTCGGCGCCGATGCCCTTGTAGACCTGACAGCGCTGATCGGAGCAGGTCATGTAGGGATCGGCGGTGTAGCGCGTGCCAAGCGAGCCGAGCACCTCGGAGCGGGCCGCGACGGCCTGTGCGCGGAGCGCTTCGACGGGTGCAGAGACATACATCTCTGACGGCAGCACGCCCTCCACCAACCGCTCCAGTCCCACCTCGTTCACGAGCACCATCTGCCCCCCGCGATCGGCGGCGAAAATCAGAGAGCCAACATAGCGACGCTTCTCTTTGCCTTCGCCCTTCGTGCCGCGGTCATAGACCACATCTTCGACCGTGAAGACGGTCTCGGCGCGGCCGCGCAGCCAGGCGAGATCGCGGCTGTGCACCACGACGCCGCCGGGCAGCCCCGACACGTCGAACCAGCCACCAGGGTAGTCGGCCAGCTCCGAATGTACCGTCGCATCCACGCCCCGCTCGGATGCCAGCCGCTCCGCCAGCGACTCTGCCTCCGGCTGCGACGAGGTCCGCCCGACTGCGATCAGCAGCTTTCGGGTATCGAACCGCTGCCCATCCACCGCGAACACCGCGCCAACCTGCAGCACCTCCGCATCCCAGCCGAGCCCCTGCCACTGTGAAACCAGCCGCTCGGCACCCGCGAGCGAATCGGCCGGCAGCTCCGAGACGACCACCGCGTAGCTGTAACGCCCCGGCTCGCCGCCGCGGATGCGGACCGTGAGGGCCGTGTTCGCCGGTACGTCGACAGCAAGCCCACCATCACCCATGGGATCGATCTGCACGGGCGTGTTGGCAGTCAGCCGTACCTCCGCGGCCGCATCCATGAGGCCAACGCGGATGAGCGGCTCACGGTCTGCAGAGAAGCGGAGCTGCGGGCTGTAGAGAATGGCCAACCGGTCGCCCCGGGTCAGCTCTCCGGCCTGACCGCGCGTCGCGGGCAACAGGAGTACCAGCGCAGCAGCGAGGCAGCAGCGTCCCCGCCACCGCTCGCCCGCCATTGCTCTCCAACCAGCCCAGAACATCCGCCACCTTGCTCCAACAACGGTGCCAACCGTTACGGCGCGCCGCATCGGGTGGCAAGCCGGATCGCCCGATGGCGCCGGCGCGCGAGCAGCAGCAATCCGAACAGCAGGGCCGACGGCCAACCCACCGAAGACGAGGTCGCGCAGCCCGGCTGAATCCGCGAGGCCGGCGTCGGCGCCGAGGCCATCTCGCACCAGCGGCCGCGGTAGGCGCCCGCCTTCACCACATCCCTGCAGGCGCCACTGCAAGATAGGCTCGGGCCACACGCCTGAAGGCAGCGCCCTGCCTCACCCGGCTCGGCGCCGCAGAGGCCCTCAGCACACTCCGCATCCTGCCTGCAGGGCTCGCCTACCGTGGCCGCGACCAGCGGCGCATCCGGCGCGCAGAAACCCATCTCTTCGCCCTCTTCGCCCAGCGAAACGCAGGTCGCCCCGGGCTCGCAGGCCTGCCATGCATCGCAACGCGCCACCCAGCGGGCGGCATCGTCGAAGCCCACGCAGAGCAGCCCTGCGGGGCTCGGTCCCTGACCGTCGCACGGCTCCCCGACCCGCCCGAACGAGTCAACGCAGCTCTGCGAAACCGGTGTGAAGAGAGCGGCATCCGGCCGGACGCCGTAGCGGCCGCAGAGCGCGGCAAAGTCGGCCGCAGCAGGGCTTCCGAACCGCTGGCTCTGGTCGGTGCTCACCACCGCATACATGACCCGCCCGCCATCGTCGTAGCCGTCTGCGAGTCCGAGCGTGTGGCCGAGCTCGTGCAGCAACACGCCGCGCTGCGAGAACGAGGCGCTCAAGCAGTTATCGTTCCAGAGCTCCTGCGGGCCGAAGAGTTCGATGTCCGACTCCACGATGAAGCCCTCCGCATCGCACCGGTTGCAGGTGGCTGCCACCACCGACTCCGCATCGCCCGTGTCGGGCGCAAACGCCGCAAACACCACAGCGTTTACCCCATCACGCTCAAAGCGGGTCTGGTCTACCGCCTCTGCAGTGAAACCGGGCGCATCACAGGGGCCCTCCTGCCAGACCTGCGCGGCATCGCGGAGGTCGTAGGCGAGGCTGCCGCTGAGCACCCCGCTCGGCACCTCAAAAGTCACCGCAGCCCCCTCCCGCCACCGGGCGTCGGGCGGGCAGGCGTTGCAGGCGTCGCCCCATGCCTCTGCCCAGGCGCTGCCAGTCGGCAGCAGCATCAGGAGGAGCATGAGGAGACCGTTCTTCATCTGTGACTCAATACTGCGACATGGCGTCGTTCCGCCGCACAGGCGTGACGCGCGGTGGCGGGCTCGAACGGACCACGCGGCCGTAGAGCGTGCGCTCGTAGCCCGTCTGTCGGCCGGCCGCGTCGAGAATGGGCTGGTTGGGCACAATCCGACGGGCGCCGCCATGGGATGCAGGTGCCGGCCGTTCAAGAAGGCGCTGCATCGCGGCCACGGAGTCGGGACGGCTGAATCGAAGCCCGTCGCTGCCCACCTTGATGCCCCCCTTCTTGCCAGTCTCGCCCTGCGATGCCGCCTCGCTCGGCGCGGCCGCACCGCGGCGTGCCTGCTGTGGAGCACCCGCTGCGGCGGGCGGAGCCGCAGAGCCGTCGCCCACCTCCTGGCTCCGCGCTGCGGCGAAGTAGCTGAGCATCGTGTCGCCCTCGCCCGGCAACCGGTAGACAAAGATGCTCCGGCCGGTTCCATCCATCGCGACAAGCCGGGTGCCGCCGTCAAACCGCGTCACAGCGAACCGCTTGTCGACCTCCAGAAGCAGCGCGACCGTCTCACGCACGCTCGACGCGATGCGGGCATGGGCCAAGGCCTCCGACATGAAATCGATCGTCGTGCCAGGCAGACGAGGCAGCCCAAAGATGGGACGGTCGCGGCCTTCCCCTGAGCCATCGCCGGCCGCTGCAACCGCCGCCGTAGCGGCCGCCGGCGCCGCGGCAGGCGCTCCGCGACCACAGGCCGCGAGGAGCAGCAGCGCGAGAAAAAGTGTGAGCCT